>CAMDZX010000025.1 GCA_945910925.1 uncultured bacterium
ACACGCACAAGCAGAACACGCACTACATTATCACTACACAGATATTATAGACAAACTTGAAGCATCAATGCATTGTGAACACAGAGAGGAAGAAGAAAAAAATACGGTTAAAGAAAAATTATAATCCGTAATTCTTATGAGCAACTCACAACTGTCCGGGATAAATTGTTTATCCATAATTTTTCAAAAAGCATGTCATTCTGAAAGCGTAGAAAACAAACCCAATAGGTGTAGTTTTCAAGCTGTTCAGGATCTTACCAATGTGATTTAGAAATAAACCGTAGAAACGTTGGAAGCAAGCCTGCCACGCAGGCAAGATGCTGAAAGGGGTAAAAGAATACACCGCCCATTTTGAGCGGTGTACCTTTGTGCGAACGATTATTGATTACTCACTATTCGCTACAACCGAAAGCTATAGTAACGTGTTCTTTCGGATTAATTGCAGATATTTTGTATCCCTTAGCATCTACAAGATATGCAACTTCGTCGCCTGTTGATTGGAACAGACCGGTTGCACCCGACAATGCGGTTCTTGTAAAGTCAACAGGAGCTTTGACTGTATCTACGACTGCATCTGCCAAACTTCTGCCAGCGGCACCGAATTGACCTTGGAATGTTTCACCAAGAGCGATACCAACGCCGCTTGAAACGTCTTCTACTGCGTTTCCTAAGTTAGACAACATACCGCCTGTTGTTCTGCCGACAATACCAACCATAGAACCTGCCCAGGTTAATGGAGCCGAAACAAGTCTTGATACAATATTAGGCGTATTTGACTTGTCAATTTGTGCGGTCAGGATTTGTTTAGGTAATGTTGCTTTACATCCACAGTTTTCAATTTCCGTAAACGCAAGTTTTAAAGCACCTTTTTGACATCCTGACGGTCTGATGACTTCAACAACTTTACCGATTACTTTAGAACCGCAAGGATATACTTGTCCGTCTATTGTAACATCTTCTAATGTAGTAGCTGCAAATCTTTGACCAACGTGAGAAGATTTAGCGTTGATTTGGTCTTTGAATTCTAATTGTAATGTCGGAATTTTTACAATTTCTTGGTTTTCTACATACGCTTGTCTGTCATCTTTAACAGGACAACATTCATTAGCGGTTGTAGGGTTCTTATCGTATCCGCCTGCAAGTCTTGCAGCTTGTAACATAGAAGCTACGTCTGCACGTGATGCATCTTTGAACGGTTCAATCATATTCGGGTTAGTAGAGTTTTTCAAAATACCTTGATCTAAAGCCTTAGCAATTGGAATTTGAGCCCATTCAGGAACTTTGTTTCCGTCACAGTATTTAGACAAGATTTCTTTAGCTTTACAAGCATCTAAGTCACAATTAAGAGCTTTAGACATAGCACATATTGCTTCTACTCTTGTTACAGGGTTTTGCGGTTTGAACAAGTTGTTCGGATAACCTTTCATAAGGTTTTCGTTTACCGCGCGGGCAATCATAGAGTTAGCCCAGTGACCTGAAGGTACATCTTTGAATGAAACAGATGCACACCCGCAATCTTCTTTATTGAAGCCTTTGACTAACATAGTTGCGAATTCTGCTCTTGAAATATTTCTTGCAGGTCTGAACATTCTGTCAGGATATCCGACTACAACATCATTCATAGCAAGCTTGGTAATATCGCAAGCTGCCCAGTATGCATCAGGAACATCAGGGAACATATTCATTGTATTCAAATCAGCAGCAGCACCCGTCATTTTCCCGAATTGACTGATATCATACGGAACTAATGATTTTTTAACCGCTTGGATGGAATTTTCAGTCTGCATTTGAATAGGTGTGCAGTTGTTATCCATCTTGCAAGTATCTCTCATAATAGGAATACCGTTATGGTGTGTTTGGTCATTCAGACATGGAAGCTGAGAAGCTGCACCTGTAATGTTTTGGTCGGTAGCAACGGTTGTTCCGCTTGTTGTTTCGGCAAGCCCTCTCGGTGCGATGCTAAAACCTTCCGCACGGTATACATAGTCTTTTTCATCACCTATGTAGTTGTTGTTACCGTAAATTGCATTCGGGTAAGCATAAACCTGTTTCATATCTGATTTTTCTAAGTTAGGTTTACCCGGACATAAAGCACATGCCGGTTCAGGTTGTGCTTCACAAGTAGGTACCTTTTTGTCACACGGACAAGCAGCACCTGTGACTACGGGTTTCTCTTGTGCACATTCACAAGATGGAGCCGTAACGACAGGGAGCTGTTGTTGGCATGGGCAAGCTGCCATAGCAGAATGGAGCGAACACGTTGTTATACCAACGGCAATTGCAGCTGCCACAGTAAGTTTTTTAATCGTCATTTTAAACCTCCTTTTTCTTGGTTACTATGCCAAGAAAACTAACTAATAAATTATTGTTATAAATGTAAATTGTTTCATTGGTAACAACGGTTATTCAGGCGGGCTATATAAAAATCGATATAGGATAATAAAAAATCTGTACAGAAATTTATAGTCGGTGTATAATGAGCATGCGATTGAAAATCGGATAAAACGGTTTTAACGCTATGGTAGACTAAAGTCTACCCTACCGATAAATACATATAGAAATCGTAGAAAATTATTGATAATTGAATAGTTTAGATTTATGTCTAGTGGCACTCTGCCGAGAAAAACGATTGATTATCGTTTTTCGAGAGGGTGCGTAAGCACATCCGCCACTGAGTACATATAGAAATCGTAGAATAGTATTGACAATTGAATAGACCTAATTTATGTCGAAGTGGCGGAATTGGTAGACGCGCACGATTCAGGTTCGTGTGGTTAACGCCTTGTGGGTTCGAGTCCCATCTTCGACATTTTTTATTGAGTAATAAATAAATCAATTATATTATTGGGACGAGAACCACCAAGCGAAGCTTGGTCAGGTTCGAGCGTGAGCGAGCAGAGGCTGGAGCTTTACGCGCAGGCGGAAAGCGTAACGCCGTTTAACGCGAGCGAACAAGAGAGTCCCATCTTCGACATTTTTTATTAAGTGATAAATAAATCGTGTGATTTTTAATTATATATTACTAAATATCTTTAAAAAGTTCTTTAATATCAAGTTTTAAAACTTTCGAAATATCAAAAACAACAAATACTGAAGGGGTTTGTATCGCACGCTCAATTAAGCTCATTGAACTTTCGCTGATTCCAATTTTTTCAGCAAGTTCAAATTGAGTCAATCCTTTACGTATTCTTTCTGCTTTAATATTTAATGCAAGTTGTACAATTCTAGAATCCTTCATATAAATATTATTCTTTGTTGACAAAAGAACAACAAGAGTGTAAACTGTGTGTAATTAATAGTAAACTACGTATAAGCAACTGGAAAATATGTATTATGCATAAGATATTAGATAAACTATTTGGTTTATATAAAGAAAATGGGCAATTAATTTTAAAGATATTTGGTATAAAAATAAAGTTTAGGTGGGCAAATATTAATCAGTTAGAAGATGTTTGTTGCATTCAAAATTTAAACAAATTAAGGCAGCAAAATACATATTTCCCACATCCAATAGGTATTGTTATACATCCTGATGTTAAAATTGGCAGTAACTGTACAATATTTCAAAATGTTACTATTGGAAGCGGTAATTATTCTGAAAAGAATAAAACCAATATTCCCACTATAGGTAATAATGTTGTAATATATGCAAATGCATCTGTTATTGGTGGTATAAAGATCGGAAATAACTCTATTATTGGTGCAGGTGCAATAGTGATTAATGATGTCGAAGATAATGTTACTGTGGTAGGGAATCCGGCAAGACCTGTTTATAAAAATAAACATAAGAATTGATTAATTTAGTTTGTGCCTATGGAGTTGAGCTAATAAGAAAATCCCATCTTCGACATTTTTATTGAGTTATAAATAAATCGTGTGATTAGGACGAGAATTTATTTTGTTACATATCATTTATATTATTACAATAAGTTTACACTCCTTAATTATATAAGCAATTTTAGTCAAAAAAATTACTTTGTTTAATTAGAGGATAATTATGACAAAACCGAGTTATTTTGCAAAAAGTGAATCTTCTATATCTTTTACCGATGGTTCTCTCGGGAATTATACGGGAGTTGGTATAAGACAACCGTTTTCTTTCGGAACCTTAGAAGGTATGGCAGCGGCAAAATTCAGCGAAACCTCTAAAGGTGGATTTGGCGAAATAAAATATACAAGTCCAAAAGTATTACCTGATACTTCAATTGAAAACAGAACAAGATTTCAGTTTGAAACTTCTGGTAACACGATGACAGATAGAGTTGCATTAAAATACTCAAAATCTTTAAATGACAAATTCAGCATATATGAAATTGCGGGTGCAACGGCTAAAGTTTCTCTTGACGGAGAGGGACTTAAAAGTATAACACCTGTTTCTCTGACAGGCGTCGGATACAATATAAACAAAAACTTAAGCTGTTATGCGGAAGGTGAAGTGAGCAAAAGCTATAATCCTCAAACTCACACTTGGGGAAAGGTTTCTCCTGCTGCGTATGTTGGTGTTAAATATACATTCTAGGGAATAAAAGATATTATTAAAGTTTTAATATTCTCTAATCAATTTAGAGGATATTTTTGTAATGTTTCTAATCTTTTTTAAAATTATGACGTAAATACAAGTATGGAAAACCTTAAAGGTTTTTCATACCTCCTCCCCAAGTCTAGTAGCCGCTCTGAACAAAGACGGCTTTTTTTTATTACAAATATTCATAATTGGGTTGCAATAATCTGTTAGTGATATAATTAAGTAATAGCATGAGGAGTTGGTATATGCCGCATATAGTTATTGATAAAAATAGATGTAAATCATGTTATATCTGTTTGAACACTTGTCCAAAAGGACTTATCAAAAAGAGCAGTGAAACAAGTCGGCTCGGAGATTATCTTGTAGAGTTTGAAGATAAGAACAATGAATGTATAGGGTGTGCAATGTGTGCAACAAGATGTCCCGATATGGCAATAGTTGAGGTGCATAAATAAAATGAGTGAAAAAGTTTTAATAAAAGGGAATTATGCAATAGCACAAGCCGCACTTAATGCAGGGCTTGAATGTTATTTTGGGTATCCGATTACACCGCAAACAGAAATCGGTGAATACCTAAGCGGTGAAATGTATAAACGTAATCTTGCTTATGTTTGTGCAGAGAGTGAACTTGCCGCAATAAATATGGTTTTGGGTGCATCTTCTACGGGCGCAAAAACCATGACAACATCATCTTCTTGTGCGGTTGCTCTTATGCAAGAGGCTCTTTCTTACGCTTGTGCGGATGAAGTACCCGTTGTTCTTGTGAACGTTATGAGAGCAGGTCCGGGATTGGGATATATATATCCTGCACAAGGTGATTACTATCAAGCAGTAAAAGGCGGCGGTAACGGAGATTACAAAATGACCGTGCTTGCACCTTCAACTGTTCAGGAATGTATTGATTTGACATACAGAGCGTTTTATCTTGCTCACAAATACAGAAATCCGACCATGCTATTGGCTGACGGGTTATTAGGACAAATGATGGAACCTGCTGAGTTTGGTGAATACCCGTATCCTGAAGTTGATAATTCTTCATGGGCATTAACGGGTGCTAAAGGGCGTGATGGTCGAGCAATATATTCTCTTGGTGCGTGCGAAGAAAAACAAATCAAGCGTATTTATCATTTGTTTGAAAAATACAAACAAATAGCAGAAAATGAAACCGATTGGGAAGAACTCAATACAGAGGATGCAGATATTCTTCTTGTGGCGTTCGGAAGCATGACACGCAACATTAAAGCTGCAATGAATGAATTAAGAAAAGAAGGTATAAAAGCAGGAATTCTCAGACCAATTACCTTATCGCCGTTCCCGACGCAACGCATAAACGAAATTTCAAAACAAGTAAACAATATCATTGTTGTTGAGATGAACATGGGGCAAATGGTTAATGATGTAAAAATTGCCGTTGAAGGAAATGCAAAGGTTGATTTAATAAACCGACCTGTTGGACAATGGTTAAGTGTAGAAGAAATAATTACAGGTGTAAAGAAAGTATTGGAGAACAGTTATGCAAGTGTTTAAAATTCCGGATTCTATAAAAAAAGATTCTAAATATACCTTCTGTCCGGGATGTGATCACGGAATTGCAGTAAGGCTTGTTGCAGAACTATTGGATGAAATGAACCTTACTGAAAAGACTATTTGTGCAACATCAATCGGATGCTCAGTATTTTTATATGATTTTCTGAATATCGATTGTATAGAAGCTCCGCATGGCAGAGCTGTTGCAGAGGCAACGGGTGTAAAACGTGCAAGACCTGATAATTTCGTATTCACTTATCAAGGTGACGGAGATTTTGCATCAATTGGGCTTGCGGAATCTATGCATGGCGCACTCAGAGGTGAAAAAATTACCGCTATATGTATAAACAATACCACATATGGTATGACAGGCGGTCAAATGGGACCTACAACAATTTTGGGACAAAAAACAACTACTTCACCTATGGGAAGGTTTGTTGATACATACGGATATCCGATACATATTGCAGAGCAAATCGCTCTTTGCGACGGTACTGCTTTTTCTGCAAGAGTGGCTCTGGATACGGTTTCACACATAAACCAAGCAAAAAAAGCACTCAGAAAAGCCTTTCAGGTTCAACTAGACGGTCTAGGATACGGTTTTGTTGAATTTTTGGCAACATGCCCGACAAACTGGAAAATGACCCCTGAAGATGCACACGAAAGAGTAAGAAACGAAATGATTAAAACATATCCGTTGGGTGTATTTAAAGACGTAACCTCAGATTAGGTTTAATCTGCATTACAAAAAATTTAAAGGAGAATAGGATTTAATGGAACAGAATTTTATTATTGCAGGCTTTGGCGGACAAGGGGTTTTATTTGCGGGAAAAGTTCTTGCAAACGCATTTATGTTTTTGGGCAACAATGTTACATGGTACCCTTGTTACGGTGCTGAAATGCGTGGCGGAACGGTTAACTGTGAAATCGTAATTTCTGATGAAGAAGTAAGTTCTGTTCATAAAGAAAACGCTGATTACATTATCGCTCTTAACCAGTTATCATTTGACAGATTTCTTTCTAAGGTAAAATCAGGCGGAATGATGTTCTCAAATTCAACGCTTGTGGATGAAAATAAATTAAGAACGGATATTGAATATCTTTCGGCACCAATGACCCAAATTGCTAATGAATCAGGATATTCTAAACTCGCAAATATGGTGGCATTGGGTGCTTTGACAAATATTATACCCGCACTCAATGAAAATGTACTTGCAAAAGCTATCCAAAAAGTTTTGGAGGGTGGAAAAGAAAAATTCTTTGAGTCTAACCTTGAAGCTCTAAAACTTGGTATCGGATGTCTTGCTCTTGCTTAACATCAACTAAAAAGCCGATTGAAATATTTAATCAAAATGGTAAACTTTAAACGAAGGGTATAAGTTTTGAAAAAGAAGCATTTACAACAACATATTGCAGAAAAAGAATCACAAATTCAGAAGTTTAAACTAAGACTGGAATCTTCTGACCTGTGTGAGGCTCTTTATAACAAGGCAATATTGGAAAAAGCTATTCTCAAAAAAGAGCTTGAAGATGCCGACAAAAATAAGTTTGTTGAAGCGATAAAGAAAATCCTACCGAGAAAAAAAGAACGCATTTGTGATTATTTTTAGATTTTATTTATAGTACCCTGCTTTTATAGAATTTTTACCGAATTTTTCTTCGATTCTGTCTATACATTTTGCCAATTTTTCGTCCTTTTCTGATGTTGAATCAAAGATATAAAGTTGTTCTGAATCGTTGTATGAAAGAGTTTCAAGCATAACCCCCGAGCTTCTGTAAATTTTATCAGGCGAATAAATCGACATTAACAATTCTTCTATCTCTTTTCTGACAGTAAGTTCAAAATTCGTCGGTTGGAGTAAATCTTTGTACCTTGAATAAACATAAAAATCTTTGGTTCTGAGCATTACGCCAACTTTGGAACATTTTCCATTCCATCGTCTCAGTTTTGAACAAGCACGATGAATATGTTTTGAAATCTCTGATTTTATTACGTTTATATCAGAAGTAAATCCCATTATTGCAGAAGTTTTTTGGATGGATTTAGGCGGTTCTGTTTTGCTTTCGACCGATGAAATACATTCTCCCAAAAGCTCGTGTTTTAATTCAAGTCCGTTTTTCCCAAGTTCTTTTTTGAGCCAGTCATCTGAACGTTTTATGTAATCAAGTGCCGATAAAATTCCCCATTTTTGACAAAAAATATTTATTTTTCTCCCCACACCCCAAACCTCAGATATCTCTGTTCGCCTGAGTTCTTCTTTTATTCTGAATGCACCGATAGAATATATTCCGCCTCTTGTTTTAGCCTTGTCACTTGCAAGTTTTGCAAGCGTTTTTGAATGACTTATGCCGATAGAAACATCAATATCTGTTTTTGTTTTAATCTCAGATTTAATCATTTTGCATATTTCGGTATAATTTTTACCATATAATTTTCGTGTACCCGTTAAATCAATAAAAGCCTCGTCAATCGAATATACTTCAACATCCGGACTAAAGGTTTTAAGACAATCCATAACCCGTTTTGAAAACCAATCATAACGCTCATGTTCTGCCTTTATATAAATAGCGTTTGGGAACTCTTTTTTTGCCATAAAATATGGCTGTCCCATACGTACTCCAAGTTGTTTTGCTTCTTTAGAACGTGCAATAACACATCCTTCGTTATTAGAAATTACGCAAACCGGCTTGCCTTTAAGCGTGGGTTCTACAACTTGCTCACAGGTAACAAAAAAAGAATCACAATCAACTAACGCAATTACTCGTTTCATGATAATAGTTTAACATATAAAAGGGTAGAGGAGGTGATTGAATGATTGAGTGATTAAGTTACTAAGTAACTGAGTGATTGAGAGGAAATAGAGATGCTTACCAATTAGGAAGTATGATTTATAGCCAGGGGGTGCAAAATTGCACCCACAGTTACTATGTAACCGGGTAACATCTCTTAATCTTTTAACATAGGAATTGAAACAATAAATGTTGAACCGTTATTTACTTCGCTGAAAAGTGTTATTTTGCCACCGTGGAGTTCAACCAATTCTTTTGTAATAGTCAGTCCCAGACCTGTTGAGCTTTCTTTTTTTGTATAAGCACTATCAAGTTGTACAAATTTAGCAAAAATCTTTCCGTGATACTTCTTATCTATTCCTATACCGTTATCATGTACTTTGATTGTAAATGTATCATTTTCCTTTTTACCTTCTATATCAACCTGACCGTTTTCAGGGCTGAATTTGATAGCATTATTAACAAGATTATATAGTATTTGCTGAATTTTTTGATAATCTGCATAAACCTCAAAGTCTTCATCAAGAATTTTATTCAAAGTGATAGACTTTTTTATTGCAAGGGGTGCGAGAATATTAACGACTTCATCCAGCGCTCGAGAGAGGAAAAATGTAGAACGTACAAGTTTTACCGCTTTAGCCTCAATTTTTGATATATCCAGAATTTCATTTATCATACTCAAAAGATGTATCCCCGATACACGAATATCTGCAATATATTCTGCCTGTTTAGGGTTTAATGTTCCGTAAAGGTTAGCAGAAAGAATTTCCGAAAAACCAAGTATCGCATTTAAAGGTGTTCTCAATTCGTGAGAAACATTTGCAAGAAACTCGTTTTTTGCTTTATCTGCTTCCAGTATTTTTTCGTTCTGCTCTCTGATTACTTTTAGTGCGTCGTTTTTTTCTACAATGCCGTCTTTGAGAGCTTTTAACTGTATTTTGAATACATTTGACAGTTCTAAATCTTTTATTAAATATGACAAAATTGCCGTACAAGACTCTAGAACATTCAAATCAAGCTCGGTATAGAATTTGGAATGTTTGTTAGCAAGTATTACAAAGCCGAACACTGTTGAGCCGATACCGAGTTTTTGAAGCATAAAAGATTTACAGCCGATGATTTTTAACGCTTTTATGATTTCTGAATTTTCATCTAAAAGATATCCGCCCGTATGATACATCGTTTCAATGACTTTGGACGGAAGTTGAAATATTGAATCAATTATATTCTCGTTATCCTCGTTTGCAGAAAACTTTAACTGCGCTCCAGAAGGGTTGAGATAGTATATATAAGCCTGCTCATAGTCAAAAATTTTAGCAAGGCGTTCAAAAACACTCCTTGCAGAAATATCCGTATTCAAATTCGTTTCAAAAAACGACGGGATTACTTTTAAAACTTCTTTTTCGGTTAGTTTCATCATAATGTTTTAATTGTAACAAACGGATTAAAGGATTTCAAATTATTAACAAATTTTACAACTCAAGGAAGTTCTAAGGGGTGTACATTATTTTAGTTTGTCTATCAGTATTCTTGCTGCCGATAATAACGGGTCTATTGTCGTAGAAAACGGTGGTGCATAGGTTATATCCGCACCCAATAATTCTTCTACGGTAATTCCGTTTAATAATCCCACAGATAGCGTGTTTATTCTTTTATCGGCATCTCCGCATCCTATTGCTTGTCCGCCAAGAAGTTTATGGGTACGTTTGTCTGCGACAAGTTTTATCGTTACATTACGCACCTCAGGCATATATCCTGCTTTGTCACGTTTTGTTATCATAATTGATACAGGGTCAAAACCCGCTTCTTCCGCAGCTTTATGAGTCAAGGCCGTTGCGGAAATTGTCAGGTTCAAGTATCTCGTAACCGTCGAGCCTAAGACTCCTTCAAAATCCTCCGTATATCCTGCAAGATTTACTGCGGCACAACGTCCTTCTTTATTCGCATTTGTTCCCAATGGAAGCCACATTTGACGGTGTGTGATGATATTTGTTTCTTCAATACAATCGCCGCAAGCGTAAATGTTTTCTATGTTTGTTTCCATACGGCTGTTTACTTTTATTGCTCCCGTTATTCCGAGATTTATCCCGGCATCTTTTGCAATATCAACTCTCGGACGAACGCCTGCGCACATTATTACCATGTCAGTATTAAAATGCTCGCCCTGCGCAGTAACCACTTCTTCAACACGCTCTGTTCCGTTAAATGAAATAACGGTATCATTAGTCAGTAGTTTTACTAAATCTCTGCTATCTGTTTCAATATATTCGGTTATTAATTTTGCGATGTCTTCGTCAAGCATTGACATTATATGACTTGAAGATTCTACCAGTGTCGTGTGTATATCATTTTTGACAAATGCCTCAAGCATTTCTATACCAATATATCCTCCGCCTACAATTGTTACATGTTTAGCGTTTTTCATTGCTTCTTTTATTGCAACACCGTCTTCTAAAGTTCTTACTTTATAGACATTAGGTAAATTAATATTTTTTATATCAGGCATGAAAGGCTGTGCGCCTGTTGCAACAACCAGTTTGTCATACGCTACGGGAAATTCAGCATCTGTGATTAAGTTTTTTACAATAACTTTTTGAGTTTTAGGGATTATTTTAATGACACGATGTTGTAAATGTACATCAATATTGCTTTCTCCAAACTCCTCGGGAGTTCTTACAATAAGTTTTTTGTAATCATCAAAATTGCCCTGAATATAGTACGGCAATCCGCAGGCAGAATAAGATACATGCGTGTCTTCAGTATATATATCTATTTTTGCATCCGGTAATAATCTTCGACTTTTTGCGGCTGCTTTTGCGCCTGCGGCTACTGCACCAATAACTACAATATTCATAATAATATTATTAATTGAGCAAAATCATATACAATACCCGAACGGGTATTAATGACAATTTTATAGGATAAATTCAAAATGGGTTAACAAAAATTTACGCAACAAATTTGAGTTTTGGGTTTTATACCTGTATGACGAATTTTTGGTTACAATTCAAACATCCCATTGAGCCTGTTGAAAGGGTTAATGTTGTGCATTTTAACGATATGCACGAAAATATTGATAACATTGATTCGTTTATTACCGGACGTGATGAGTTTTACAAATCACATCCTAACGATACAAATCTGACACTTGCAGCGGGGGATTTATTCAATCGATTTCCGCAAAATGAAAGAATAGTATCAAATTTTATCAAAGACTATGTTGACGCATCGGCTCCAGGAAATCGTGACCTTGAAAAAGGTAAACGGTTTAGTAAAGCAATGAAAAAATACGGAATAGAGGATAAATTTGTCGGAACAAATGTTTATTATGACGGTGAAAATCCGCTAAAAAATCAGTTATCGGAAGTGAAAATTGTAAACGGTGTCGGAATAATCGGACTTTCTCCGGTTGATTTTAAGGTGAGAATCAAGAAAAAGAGCAATAAAAATATCAAAACAAAACCGCTTGAGGAAACGCTTCAAACAGTCAGAAACGAAGTTAAAAATCTTGAGTCGCAAGGTGTGAATAAGATATTTATACTTGCTCATACGGGAGAACTCTCGGGACATGAAATAAATGACCCGCATGATATTGATTATTATAAAGAGTTTTCAAAAATCGGAGGAATTGATGTAATAATAGGCGGGCATGACCATAAGAAAACCGACAGATGGGAAACTTCGGAACGAAACGAACCAGTTAAAATAGTTTCAACAGGATGGGGTGGTAATGAAAAATTCGGTGCAAATTTGGATTCTTTTGGGGAAATGAGCCTTATTTTTGACAAAAACGGGGTTCTGAAAAAAGACCTTTGTAAAAATGAATTTCATAAAAGCAGCGAATATCAAAAAACTCCATACACGGAACAATTCCCGCAACATTGGATAAACTGGGGTAAACTCACAGAGAAAACTGTTACAGGTCTATATAAAATAAAAAGAAAGTTATCTGATAATAACTGACTTATATTTTTATTTATCTCCTATTTATAACCGTACGTTTTAGAAGTTTTATTTTATGTTTTGTGATTTTGTCAGTTTTAAGCGATTCCGTTATTTTTTGTATGGATTTGTTGTATGTACAATCATCAAGTTTTGTATGCTTCAAAAAGTCCATAGTTTTATCGGGGAATTTTGCAAAACATACTGAAACAAGCCACGCAACTGCCATTTGTGCATAATATTCTTTATTTGAAAATCGGTTAATAAATCCAAATATTTTTTCAAGATATTTTTCTTCAACAAAATAGTTTAAAATCATAACAGCCCCAAATCTTATATCATACTCTTTGTTTGAATTCAGGTATTTTTGTATAAACTCCCATACCTCTGATTGGTTGTCTTTGGTGAATTTTAAACTACAGCAAAAACTGTCGCATACCGACCAATTATTGATTTTGGGAATAAATCTTTCCACATGAGAAAGGTTGCCCTTCAATCCGATTACCATTCCCTGCAGCATTGTTTCTTCCATATATTGACACTTGGCATTAAGAAATTCTTCCCAATCTCCTCGAACAATTTCTTTTGCAAGTTTTCTTAGTATTGGAAGCCTCACACCTAATAAATTATCAATATTAGGAATGAGTGATGATGAAAAAATCTTATATTTTTCGTCATAAAGCGATATTAACCTGTTTCGTATCTTTTGTATCACATGAATATTTTAGCATAATCATCATTTGTTATGTTATTAATTCCCGCAGGCACGACATTCGGGTTCGTTTATTGTTTTTCCGAATATTAAACGCAGTCCGCCAAAACGTTTTCTCAAGGTTTGTCTTATTCCGCAAGTTATTGCATTGGTATTAGCTATGAGATTATTTGTATTTTCTATTGTAGATGAAACTGTCGGCATATTTCTATTTATATCTGAAGTTAGAGTATTTATTTCTGTTGTAGATTGTTTAATATTATTTATAGATGTATTTATGTTATCAAGAGTATCTTCAAGTTCTTTTTGATTGATTGAATTACTTACTTTTGCCGTAATTTGGTTTACATTAGCAGTTGTTTTTTGGATATTTGAGGTAGAGTTTCGCATATTTGCCCTATTTTCGTTTACTGTATCTTGCAGTATAACAAACAAATCGCTCAGTCCGCCGAGTGCAGTATTCAAATTTTCAGATGCTTCAGAAAGATTTTTCTTTATACTCTCCATATCCTCAGGACGCTGATTGCGAATAAAAGTTTCCATATCTAAAGTGGTATACCCTTTTAAATAGGCTCCGTCTGTAATCAATTTGTCGGAAGGTGTTTCGGGATACAATAATTCAAGATAATCTCTGTGTTTTTTGTTTTTCATTAGTTGGCGCAATTCAACTTCTGTATTCAGGGGTAAATGCAAATTCTTGGGATACAATACAACTTTGATTAATGTATGATTGTAATCGTCTGTATGTTTTTTCTCCGTTGCTTTTCCAATGACAATCCCTTTATAATAAACGGGAATTTTATCCTCAATTGGTCTTAATTCATGGAATTGAACCGTTATATGTGTATACGTGATTTGTTTGTAGACAATGTAAATTATTAACAAAATGATTGTTAAAATAATTGGTATAATATATTTTTTCATAACTTTGATATTGTATATAATATTATGATTTTTTATATTCCCTAATTGTATATAAGCCCAACTTGTAAAATCATTACACCCTTGCATATTTTATAAATACTGTTATACAATCAGAATATCAAAGAGGAAAATATGCAAAACGAAACAGACAAAGCTGCATCAAGATTTTTAGGGAAAAAAGTGTCAGGAAGTGATATCTATAATCCTGAACTTTTGGTTTCTGTACCAAGAGCGGAAAACAGAAAACAATATAATATTGATAATAATCATCTTCCGTTTGTCGGTTGTGATGTCTGGCATGCGTACGAATTTTCTTCTATGACGGAGAGCGGTTTACCTGTAACAAGAGTAATGAAAATTAAGTATAACTGTAATAATGATTTTATTATTGAGTCAAAATCGTTGAAATTGTATTTAAATTCTTTTAATATGTCACGATTCGGACAAACTGTTGAAGAATGTTTGAGTATCTGCAAAGACCTGATAACAAAAGATTTAAGCGATAAATTGCAAACACAGGTATATGTTAATTTTATAAACGAGAACTCAAAAAAAATAGAAATATTCAAGCAATTTCAAAATATTATGAATAATATAGACCAAACGTCATTAAAAATTGATAGGTTCAAAGAGTCGCCTGAATTGTTAAAAGTTGAAACTACATCGGATGAACAAGAGTATTATCTGATGTTTGACTCTTTACGTTCCAATTGTCGTGTAACCCATCAACCTGATTTTGGTACAGCTTTTATTTTTTATAAATCCAAAAAACATATACTTGAACATTCATTAGTACAATATCTAACCTCTTTTCGTTCGGAATATCATTTTCATGAAGAATGCTGTGAAATGATATTCAAGAGGTTGCAGGATATTTTAAACGATAACGATGAATTATTTGTCTGTGCGCTATATACCAGACGCGGCGGGATAGATATTTCACCAATACGTTATACACTGAATTGTCAGGAAAAAGACTCTAAAATATTGTCAGATATTAATACTCTTGCACGAGGTTGTATAAATCAATGAAAAAAGCCCCGAAGGGCTTATAAATTCGGAAAAGGTGGGATTCGAACCCACGGTGCAGATTACTCCACACAACACCTTAGCAGGGTGCCGCCTTAAGCCTACTCGGCCACTTTTCCAAGAGACTCCTGTCAAGATATTTATATGGTAGCATAAACTTTTATTTTTGAAAAGAATTTATTTTAAACTGTCATGCGGATGTGCTTTGTTATAATCAGCAAGTGATGTCCATTCACATTTAGGTTCATAATCTGAAGATACAGATGGATATTTAGAGTGATATCTGCCACCGTGTGGACTTCCATATACAATTCCTGCTTGGTAATTAGAGGCTATTTTATCGTATCGTTCAACAAATTTACCATCTTGTGATAAAAGCAAACTTTGTTGAGTACTCAATCCTTGTGCAGGATGAGTACCTTTGCGGATGCTTCTTGGCAGATATTCCATTACTTCCTGATTTCCATTTGTTAAATCCGTCGTTGTCCAACTGCTTCTTGGAGTAACCGATCTTCCTTTTGCGATATCGCTTTTAGAAACAGAGTTTCTTACAATTGTTTTTACAGGATTGTTTGTATTATCTACGTAAGTAAAATATGTTTTATTTGTATTATATACTTTGCTGCCTTCTTCTTTTACAACCTCTCTAAAAACTTTATAACCATCCTTTATTCCCAAGAATTTGCCATAATTGTTCAAACTAACCATAAAAAACTCCTTTATAATTATAACTAACCTATATTATTATAAAGAATTATTTAAGATTATAATTGACTATTTTGTTAAGATTAATTAAGGTAAAATAAAAGCGAACAGAAGTTCGCTTAAAATTACTCTCAACTATCTTACTAAACCGTTAGACCAAGATTACTTAACTGCAACCAGCTTTGTTTGAACTCCGACCTCGGCATTCATTCGTCTGGCATTTGCAATTGCTGAGGCTCGTCTTTTTTTCGCCCCTCTGAGAATATACTCTACGCCACTGAAGGTATTACAAGTAGGTGTTTCGATTTTCTTTAACATATACTGTCCTTTCTTTTGACTGTAGTTTCTATATCGGCATTTTTTTGAAAATCTTTAGGTATTTTATGTATAATTTTACAATTTTTTACAATTGTTTCTTTGTAAAAAAACATCTTTATTAAAATTTAAAACCCTTATGCTGTCTATGGTTTAGAGATTTATATATACTTTTGTAACAAATATTATGTCAAAAGGGTTTACATTTTATAAACATGTGTCATAATACAAGTATAAGGATATACAGTACTCGGGGATACGGAAGTACATTACCCACAATCAATATTTGTCAAAGCTTTTTTCAGATTCAAAGGAGTAGTTGTCTGAATAAAGATATCACAATGAACTTAAAATTTAATGGTTGAATTTGTCAGAAAAATAATCAACCAAGCAAAAACAGTTAAGTGACTCATCTGCGATAAGTGACACAT
>CAMDZX010000026.1 GCA_945910925.1 uncultured bacterium
AGGGTGATTCTGCGGGCGGTTCTGCAAAACAAGGCAGAAACAGAATGTTCCAAGCTATCTTACCTTTAAGGGGTAAAATCTTGAACGTAGAAAAAGCAAGACTTGATAAAATTTATGCAAACAACGAAATTCAATCAATGGTGCAGGCTTTTGGTATAAAAATCAGCCGTAATCCTGAAGATGTGGATATTTCAAAACTCAGATACCACAAGATTATCATAATGACAGATGCTGACGTTGACGGCGCTCACATCAGAACTTTGATGTTGACCTTCTTCTTCCGCTACGCTCGTCCTATGATTGAGGATGGTTATGTCTATATTGCGCAACCGCCTTTGTTTAAAATTACAACAGGTAAAACCTCAGAATACTTATATGACGAAAAAGCACTTGATAAAATGTTAAAAGAACGTGGTATTAAATCATTGAGTCTTTCAAACAAAGCAAAAACAATTACAAAATCAGGGGATGAATTAATTGAGTTATTGGGTAATATGACAACATACTATAAATCTTACAACAACCCTATATTAAACATTATTCCTGAAGTTGTACTCAGAGGCTTGATGCGTTCGGAAGTAACTGCTGAGGACTTTGAAGACCAAGCAAAAATGAATGAAGTTGTAACTTATCTGCAAAAATATCTTAAAGACCACGCAGAAAACTACAATATCACGGAAGCAAAGAACTACAAACTTGAGCTTAAATACAATGCAGAAAATGCAAAATACAATATTAAACTTGATGTCGGCGAAGATGATTTTATAATTATTACGCCAAATATTATCAAATCATCCGAGTTCAAGAGATTTAAAAACTCTTATCCTCTCATCAGAGATTTCTTGATTGAAGAAGAAGGAACACTGAACCTCGAGACAGACAGCGATAAATATGAAATCACATCTTATGAACAACTTCATAAAATCATTGATGACAGAGGTCAAAAAGGACTCACAATCCAACGCTTCAAAGGGTTGGGAGAAATGATGCCTGAACAGCTCTGGGATACAACAATGAATCCTGAAACCAGAACATTGTTAAAAGTTAGTATTGAAGATGCAATGATGTGTGATCAATTGTTCGATATCTTAATGGGTGATAAGGTTGAGCCAAGACGTGACTTTATCCAAACCCACGCAGTATACGCAACAAATATTGATACATAAAAAATGGGACTAACCAAGTCCCATTTTTTATATAAATACTGTAAGCCGTAGATAATGTCGAATTACAAAAGATTATTTTTACAATAATACAAGCATGATAGGGTACGATGTTTCGCACCAAAATCAATCACCTTTTCATATTTATCTTACCCCCTACGGCACTTCGTAATTTGGTGGGCATTGCTTCACTTCTGCCACTATGGCTATAATAAAAATATATAATATGTGTATTTTTATTTAAAGTTTCTAAAAAATGCATTAAAGTTATTCGTTAATAATGATTTAATAGCTTCTCCATAAGAACGGTCTTCTTCATTTTCTTCATTAGGGTGCATTCTCAAACCATTATATAATTTTGTATATTCATCTTTTTCAATGTAACCGTCTGCTTTATATTCCTCATTTGCCGCATCCATCGTGAAGAAGAAGTTCATAACTTCACGTAAATCTAATTTGTCTTTAGAATTCCCTTCATTATCAACATTTATTTTATTAAATATGTTTTTTGCAGTATCTTGTAATCTTTGATTATCGTCTTCTGATAAATTATCTGTATCTATATCTTTTAATTCAGTTTCAAGATACTCATTATATGTAATTTTGTTATCATTATTGGTATCATATCTTTTTATAAATTGAGAAGATATATTTTTTAAATCAGCGTTGTATGATTCAGGTGATTTAGATTGGTAGCTTTTCACTTGAAATTTATCTTGATTGCCACTTGGATTAGTTGCAATATCATTGCACCAAGTATTAAAAGCATCAGCTTTATTTGTTGTTTTGTATTCAAGTCCCATAGCAGTAAACAAAGAAGTAATTTCTGTTTCGCTAAAATCAATGGAGCCTTCATTCACAACCATTTTATTATGCCAGTCATTACCATTATTTGTGTTTGTGTAAATTGACGAACTGTTGTTTGTTTCACGTTCTTTTTGTATTTTTTCCAACTGTTCTATAGTTTTTTGCCATTTTTCTGAGGTTATTCCTGTAACATCATAATTGTTATCAATTGCATATGTTTTTAATGCTTGAGTTAAGCCTTGATTCTTGTGGATAGAAATAGTAACCATAATAATTCTCTTTATTCCCCTATATATTAATAAAGAAATTTTTAATAAAAAAATTGCTTTTTATTATCTTATTTCGTTACATTTCTTAAATAAACTTATAAAATCTAAAATCTAGGAAGTCACAAAAGTCCAATATTGAAATTACATAGTTGTTGATGTACCATTTGAATAGATAGAAGAGTATTAATAAAGAGATAAAATATATGAAACGTGAAATGATTTTTTTAGGACCGCCGGCATGCGGTAAAGGTACACAGACAAACAAGTTAGCGGAATATTTCAACCTGCCGCACGTTGATACGGGTTCACTTTTGAGAGCAGAAATTCAATCGGGTTCTGATAATGGAAAAACCGCAAAGCAATTTATCGACAAAGGTCAACTTGTACCTGTTGAATTGGTTGCCAAAATAATAAAGGACAGACTTTCTCAAAAAGATTGTGAAAACGGATACATTTTGGACGGTTTCCCGAGAAGTGCAGAACAAGCGAATATGCTGACAAAAATAAATGAAGAACTTGACGGTGATAAAGAAGTTTCATTCAAGGCAGTTTATTTTGATTTAGACCAAGAAATACTTATTTCAAGAATAGTGAACAGACGTTCATGCCCGAAATGCGGAGAAATATATAACATCAAATTTCATCCGCCAAAAGTTAAAGGCACTTGTGATAAATGCGGAACAGAATTAACACAAAGAAAAGATGACAACGAAGAAACCGCAAAGGCAAGATTTGAAACATATTTCAATGAAACAGCACCGCTTGTCGATTATTACAAAAACAAAAATGTTTTAAGAACAATAGATGCAAACGGAAGTATAGATGAAGTTTGGGAAAGATTGTTGAAGGTAGTAAATGATTAACAGAAAATCAAAAGACGAAATAAAAAGAATGCGACATGCCGGACATATCGTAGCTCTTGTTCATCAGGAAATGAAAAAAGTTGTAGAGCCGGGAATAAGTACGCTTGAACTGGATGATATTGCAATGCGTATTATAAAAGAAAACAAAGCAATACCTACATTTCTTGGGTATTCAGGGTTTCCTGCAAGTATATGTACATCAATTAATGAAAAAATCGTACACGGAATCCCGTCAAAAGATGAAATCCTCAAAGAAGGCGACATCATAGCGATTGATGTAGGTGCAACCTATGGCGGTATGGTAGGAGATAGTGCATGGTCTTACGCGGTCGGGCAAATTTCGGAAGACAAACAACGATTGATGAAAGTAACTGAAGAAGCACTATTTGCAGGTATATCCCAAATGAGAGCAGGAAATGTTCTTGATGATATTTCCGGTGCGATAGAAGATGTTGCAAACCGTGAAAAAATGGGAATTGTAAGAAACTACGGCGGACACGGAGTCGGACACCAAATGCATGAAGATCCGTTTTTGTTTAATTTTCGGGTAGGCAATAACACAAAACTCAAAAGCGGTTATGTTATAGCGATTGAACCTATGTTAAATTTGGGCGGCGATGATGTTGAAGTGTTAGATGATAAATGGTCTGTTGTAACAAAAGATAGACAACCATCCGCACACTTTGAACATACTGTACTGTGTACGGATGATGAACCTATTCTAATGACAACATTAATGGGATAATTATTTTTATCTGTTTTTATTTATCCCACATCTGTTTAATACCGTCAACAGAACTAAGAATTCCTGTTGCTTCGTATGGCATGTATACAATTTTGTTATCCTTGCCTGACGTAATTGTTTTCATTGTTTCTAAGTATTTCATTGCAATAAGGTATTTATCAGGTTGTCCTTTATCGGCAAGTGCATCTATAATCCTTTGAATTGCTTGTTGCTCACCGTCTGCCTCAAGAATTCTTGCTTGTTTTTCCCCGTCAGCTCTTAAAATCGCTGCTTGTTTTTGACCTTCCGCCTTATTGATGGCAGCTTCTTTTTCCCCTTCTGCCTGTAAAATCGCAGCTTTTTTCAATCCTTCTGCTTCAAGAATAGCTGCACGTCTGTCACGTTCTGCTTTCATTTGTTTTTCCATCGCTGTTTGAATATCAACAGGCGGAATAATATCTTGAAGTTCTACTCTGTTAACCTTTACACCCCACTTGTTTGTTGCTTCATCAAGAATTGCTCTCAATTCTTGGTTAATTTTATCTCTTGAAACAAGTGTTTCATCCAAGTCAATTTGCCCGACAAGGTTTCTGAGTGTTGTTTGAGTCAGTTTTTCTATCGCATCAGGAAGATTTTGGATTTCATAAACGGCTGATTTTGGATCAACAATTTGAAAATATAAAAGGGCGTTTATACTTATTGAAACATTATCTTTTGTAATTACATTTTGGCGAGGGAAATCATATACGGTTTCTCTCAAATCAATTCTTTCTTTATCCTTCACATATGTATAAGTTTTGCCGTCTATGCCTTTTTGTGTCACTTTCCAAGCCATGTATCTCGGAGAGTCAATAATAGGGAAGATAAAATTAAGCCCCGATTCAAGAACTCTTTCAAATTTGCCGAGCCTCTCTATAATCACAACTTCTGCCTGTTTTACTATTATAATTCCTTTAGTTACGAATATAACAGCAGCAGCTAACAGTATAATTGTTAATAAAGACATATTAATCCTCCTCTTTGACACTCATAATAAGACTGTCATATTTTATAATTTTTACACTCTCTCCGACGGGAATTTCTTTCCCATCCTCGCATCTTGCTTCCCAGCGCTCGTCATATATTGATATCGCTCCGCTTGTTGATGTTATTGTCTCAATTACTTTTGCGGTTTTTCCAATATATTTATTATCCATGCCGGTTGTTTGTTCTTTAGTACGTTTTTTGATAAACAACGGTCTTACAAAGAATAAAAGCAATAACGATATCGCAATAAAAACAGTCATTAAGGTATTTATATCAATTATGAATATTGATATTAAAGATGTTATAAACGCAGCAACTGCAAAATTAAGAAAAAACATCACAGGCGTGAACATTTCCAAAATAAGAAACGCAAAACCTATTATAAGCATTAATTGCCACATAACCATGAAAATACCTTAATTTAGTTTATTTAAAAAAACAATACCCGATTATTTATTGATAAGTTCGTTAATATCGTTTACCATATCATCAGGGTTAAATCCGTGTACTCTTGCACCTGCTTCAAGATTTTCGAAACGTGCAGCAGCACAACCAATACAACCTAAACCGTATTTTGCAAATACTTCTAAACTTTCAGGATATTGTTGAACTATATCCATTATTCCCATTTCTTTTGTAACTTTTTTTTCCATAATTCCACTCCTTATTCTAATTAAGTAAGCCTAGGGATACTAAAACCAATTCTATTTACCACCCCCTTGCTTGGGTTTTGGGAATAGTAAATAAAACCAATTTCATTTACCCCCCTTGCTTGGGTCCCGGGAATAGCAAATCAAACCAATCCTATTTACCCCCTTGACTTTTATTTAATTATCATTAAATAAATTGTACAACAAAAAGAGGAGTTTTTAAAGATGGGTTTTATTAAGAAATTATTTGACAATGAATCAACGGTAGTCGGATTGTGTGATTTAAGAAAAAAACAATCAAAGAATCTTGTATACGAAACGAAATCGTACGTTTTAAACCAATTATTTATGGAGCGTCCTGAGGATAACGTATTATTACAACGGGTGCTATAACAGAGGCATTTCATATTCCATACATATTCATAACATAGGCGGCATGCGGGAGAACAATGAAGGTTAATCAATAAAACGAGGTTATAAAAGGTTTTATCCCGCGTGTTTGCTGTGTTGTATAATTTTTATCCTATACCGTGCATGGTATCAAATATTTCTTTTCTTTGAACCCAGACTTCCATTCCGAGCTTATTGCCTTCTTCTTGAAGCTTGTCTTTTACCACTTTAAACGGGTCAGCCGTATTTGAAATATCGCAGAGCATAAACATAACAAAATGACCTTGCATCAGGGTTTGTTTAATATCTTCTATATTAACATTCAACTCTGCGAGTATAGTTGCAACTTTTGCAACTATTCCGACTTTATCTGTTCCTGATACCGTAATAATTATTTTATTATTTCCTGCCATTTCTTACCTCTTAGCTAAACAAGCCGTTTATTTTATCCACTATATCCTGCGGGTCGATTTCATTTGTAACTTTGTTTATATCCTGTGCAATCTGATAAAGTTTTGCAGCTTCGATTTTATCTCCAACGATTGTAATTGCTCTTGCAAGGTTAAAATGTGCAAGTGCGTAGTTTGGATTGGTTTCAGCTGATTTTTTGAATAATTCAATAGCTTTTTGTACTCTGCCCAAATCATCAAGATATATTACACCGAGATTATTGTATGCAATATCGTATGTATCATCGTATTTGATAGCCAGTTCATATTCTTTAATCGCTTCTTCCGTATTCCCTTTACCCCAATGTAAAAATCCTAAATTACAATGTATTTTTGCATTTTCAGGTTCAAGTTCTAAAGCTTTTCTGTATACGGTTACGGCGTTATCATAATCTTCTTTGTCATAAAAAGCACTTCCAAGATTGATATAAATATCAATATCTTCGGGAGTCATTGTATATGCGTTTTGGTAAGAGCATATTGCAGCATCAATGTCGTTTTGGTTTTCCTGATAAACAAACCCTAATGTTTGAGCAATAACACTTGTCCAACGTTTGTTAGGGTTGAGCGTAATTGCAGTTTGATATTGAGATATTGCTGATGGAATTTCGCCTTTCACATAATAAAGATTTGCAAGGTTTGAGTGGAAATCAGGAACCGTCGGCATAATTGATATTAATTTAAGATATATTTCGATTGCTCTATCATAATCGCCCTGTTCCTCGTACGCCTGACACAGATGTCTGTATGCAGGTATATTAAGACTATCAAGCCATATAGCCATTTTATACTCGGTTATTGCATCCTCAAAATGTCCTACGGCGAGATACGCATCTCCTAGAAGACAATATAAAGGTACAAATCCGGGTGCTTGTTCAATAGCTGATGCGTATAATTCTATTGCTGATTCAATGTTTCCAATCTGTATGTAGTAAAATCCCGTTAAAAGTATCGGGAAAAATCTCAGATAAGAAATACTTCTGCAAACGTTAGATATAGCTTTTTTATCAAAAATAAACGTCAATAGTGACATTATATATTCAAATTTTGATTGCGCTGTTTTTTTGAAATCTCTGAATGAAGATGCCTGATACAATTTGTGTAACAGAAAGTGCGCACAGGAATTTCTGAAAGGTTTGTATTTAATCGCCTGTTTTGCGGCATTTATAGCTTCAAAGAAATAAGCTTTTCTTGTATAGGTTTCAGCCAGAGCAAGATACGCTTCTGCATATTTGTTGTTTTTTTCTAAGGACATATTCAAATAATTTATTGCTTTATCCAAATCACCTTTATAGAATTGTGCTTTACCTATTTTGTAATAAATTTCAGGCGAATCCATATAAGTTTCAAGCGCACATTGATATTCCGTAATTGCCTCATCTATATACTGGCAAGAATTGAATATATCCAAATGCCATTGTAAATATAAATCTCCGAGTCTTATATGTAATTTTGCATTATTCGGATTTTTTTGTAAATCCAACTGGCAGCGTTCAATCGCTTTTTTAACTTTGCTGTTATGTTTTTGTGTTTCAACTGAAGTATTATCAAGCATATTTTTTATCTTTCTTTTTTATGTCGCATATAACTGTAAAATAGTTTCACAGTAATCAAGAAGCATTTGTTTTTCTTTATATGAAATTTTGTTTATAAACATTCTGTATACACCTGCCGGCAAACCTTTATTATCTAAAATTTTGCCTTTAAACAATATCTTTGCTTCAGTCGGTCTGAGTATAAGTTTACAATCATATTCCGACCCTGCTTCAAGCGGAACATCTGAATAATATCTTAATCCGCTTGTACTTATATCTATTATTTTGGTATCAATATTTCCCAACAAAGGTCTAAATATTACCAAATCACAGTTTGCAGAATATCTCTTAATTCGTCTTCTATTTTCAATCCTGATAGCATCCTTATCGTATTCGACGGTAAATTCTCTTTCAAGCGGGGAAGTTAATACAATTGAATCCTGAATTAAAACCCCAATTCGCGAGAATACATTTATAGTTAAATATTTGCCTGTTTTTAGATAAGGTGTGTATCTGCTTGCAGCTTTGGGAAGTTCCAGTTTTAGCCTATCATAATAGATTTTTTCAATATAACAGTCTATTTCAACAATCTTATCATTAGCTTCAAAAATTATTTTTGCTTTTTGATTTTCCTGAAACAAACCCATACGATTATTTTAATTAAGAAAGCCGAAAAAAGCAAGTATTTTGAATATTTTGCCCTTAAAAAGACAGCCCTCGTTTAAAGGAGTTGAAACGAGGGTATAATCAGTAAAAGAGACATTTATAGTATTATTACATGTGTTTTTTTGGATTTCCAATGAGGTTTTGTTATAATGTAATTATGAAAAAATTATTAATTGTGACTGTTAGTTTGTTACTATTTGCAAATTGTTCGTATGCGCAATTTACTATGCCGAACCTGTCTTTAAAAAAAACTAATATTTCTGCAACAGTAGAAGATAACAAAAATGATAATATTAAAAAATCCGGCAAGTTTGGATTTAAAAAAATTGTTTCAGAAACAAAAAAAGAACAAACAACAACCAAGCAAACATCTTCCTCTAATAACAGATTTAAATTAAACAATGTTTTCAAGAAACAAAATAAAGATGTTGGTGAAGATTTTGTTTCTAAAGAACAAATCAGAGAAGAACTTGAAAAAGTAAATAATCTTTCGCAACAAGCAGTTGCTTTGTATACAGACAACAATCTCGATGAAGCCTTAAAAACATTTATGCGCATACCTGAAAAATATCGTTCGGCACAGGATTATGTTTTAATGGGAAATTTGTTAATGGATTTAAATCGCAAAGAAGATGCTATTTTTATGTATAAAAGAGCCATCCTTACTGATGAATATAACTACAAGGCATACTATAACATTGGTAATATTTGTCTAAACGATGATAAATTTTATATGGCAATAAATTATTACAAAAAAGCAATAAAATATGCACCTGATTTTGCATATTCTTATTACAATCTGGGTTGCGCATATATAAAAACAGGAGATTTGCGCAAAGCAAAATCAAGACTCATTAAGGCTATCGAACTAAAAAATACCGAGCCTGATTTTCATTACAATTTGGCATATGTCTACAAAAAATTGAATAAACCCAAATTGGCAAATGTTTATCTTGAAAACTATAACAAACTAACTAGCGGTCTATAACGTGTAGAAATTCCCAATACATCCCCATTCTATGGTCTTTTGCTGCTTGTGATGTATTAAAGGTATTATTGTATTGGCTTTCGTGGTCTCCGTATGTTGTACGATTATAACCGTTCATCATTTCGTTATGCGTATTCGTATAAGGGGTTAGCGGAAACAAGTCATGCATTTGCATATAAACAGGGAGTTTATAACCGATATCTTCATACGCATTCAGAGCATTGCCCAGTCTTTGGCGACGTTGTTCAAATGATATTGCACCATCATCATTATCATCGGATATTATAGGACCTGCCGCGTATTCGTCATTCCATTTTTGCTGCTTGTATTCCCACATAACGCTATCAAAGTTATCTGCCTTGCCCCAATCTGTTCCTGCAGTCAATCCTATATTATTGAAACGTGAATCATTATTACACTTTTCTCCAATAAAGGCTATATCATTCCGTCCTGTTTTTTCTCTAATTTGTGCGGTAATCCATTGCATTTGTCCATAGTCAGGTAATCTTCCGTTTCCGCAATAATTCCCCATATCATAATCACCGACATGTTTTGCACTATCGAAATATATTGCATCAAATCCTAAATCAACAGCCCAACAACAGGCATCAATAAACGCTTTTTCGTCTTTATTCCAATTAAAAGGTCTGCCCTGAACAGTCATCTGTCCTTCTGACAAAGGCATTCTTATACCTGTTTTTAACCCCCTTATGTGTGCTAAATCGTTGAATGCTTTGACTTCTTCATCATCTCCCATTCGTTGATTATCTCGTGACAGGTTTTTAGAAAGCAAAGTCCGTGATATTCCCGAGTGTAAATCTACGGTGTATAATGAACCGTAACCCGTTTTTCCGTCATTATCCCTATACATTGGTGGATAAAACTCTGATAAAATTATACAATTTGCAACACTTTTACTTGATGGCGGTATTGCAGGTAAAAGCTTGAGAGTATTTAACAATCCTTCCTCTTTTGTGTCACCATAAGTTTGTGCAATAGTTCTAGGATTGATTTCTATATAATTTGCACGCCTACCCCATTTAGTACCATAGTCAGGAGAAAGAACATATCCCGGGATTTCAAGATTATCATTTAATGTACATATACTTTGTATTGCTTGTTCGGGAGTACGTTTTAAAAGATCTTCGGGATTAATCGTAACCCATTTTTTGTTGGTTCCTGTATGATATGTATTGTAATCAGTTTCATTATCACGATATATTTGGTTTCTTCCTGTCAGTATCCAAAAGAGTTTTTTGGCAGGTTGATTGTCACCATAATATCCTTTAAAATTAATACCCGCTGTATTATATGCTGCAAGAGCGTTCATGCCTTGTTGAGAATATTCGGGAGTTTTTGCATCACTATCCGAAATCTTTCCGTTAAGGCTCTGTGGTTTTTGGGGAATATTATTCTGCAAATTACGATGAATCTTCATATTGTTATAAAACCTCTAAGAAAATAATTTGCTACTTAAAAAATATTTATAACAGTTTTATAACAGAAAATCATCATCAATATCTACTTCAAGATTGTCATCATCATAATCCGAATCTATTATAGAACTTTCGTCATCGTTTTCTTTCTTACCGTCTTTTTTCTTTCTGCGTCTTGCATATACTCCCATGCTCCCACCTGCTTCGGCATTTGAAGCATATGACTTAAAAGGGTCTGCACCATTTATTCCAAAACTCATAGTATACCTCTTTTCTACGACTATTATAAACTATTTTTTACAAAAGTGCCATATCTTTTTTTTTAGGTTAGAATTGATTTATGGGGAGAATTCAGCAGCTATCAAAGCATATTATAAACCAAATTGCAGCGGGAGAAGTTATAGAAAGACCTTTTTCGGTTGTGAAAGAGCTTGTCGAAAATTCTATTGATGCAGGCTCAACAAAAATAAGTATATCTGTATCTAATGAATGCCGTGATATTAGAGTCGCTGATAACGGCTCGGGAATTCATCCCGATGATATTGTTCTTGCATTTTCCAAACATGCAACAAGTAAGATTGAGAAAACAGAGGACTTGTATAATATCAGAACTCTCGGTTTTAGAGGGGAAGCACTTGCAAGTATAATTTCTATTTCCAAGCTAACTTGTATCACAAGAACAAAAGAGTTTGAAACAGGAACGAAAGTAACATGCGAAAACTCTGAAGTAAACAAAATTGAAACAGGTTGTGCAGTAGGAACTATAATGGAAGTTAGGGATTTATTCTATAATCTGCCTGTCAGATTGAAGTTTTTAAAGAATCCAAAAACCGAATTTGCATATATTTCAGAGCTTGTAACTTCACTTGCTTTGGTTAATCCGAAGGTCGGCTTTGAATTGAAATACAATGACAAAGTTGTTTTAAAAACAAACGGTCTTGGAAGTCTTACAGAAGTTATAAAGAACATTTATTCAAAAAGCTTGTTTGATAATTTGCGACCGGCTGAAGGTGTAGATAATTTGTCAAAATTAAAAATTTCAGGTTTTGTAAGCACTCCTGATTTTACCCGCTCAAGCAAAAAAGATTATCATATATTTGTAAATTCCAGAACCGTAAAATGTCCTGTATTTATGAAGGCAATTGATACGGCATATAAGAATATGATACCGAACGGGAAATACCCTTTTGTTGTTCTTAATCTTGAGCTTCCGCCTGATGAATTGGATATAAATGTTCATCCTACCAAAAAAGAGGTTAAGTACAGAAATCCTAATCAGATATTCAATTTTATTAGAGCTTCAATTGACAATTCACTCTCAAATATCGTTAGAATAAATACAATGCAACCAAAGTTTGAACCGCCTGAAGATTTTAAAACAGATGTTGCCGTAAATGAACAGATTCAGAATTTGTTTACTGCACAACAGTCATTTCAGGAGGAAATATTTGATACACCGAAAACAAATAATAATCCGCAATTTACAAAAGCATTTGAACCTGTAAAACCTGAAATCAAAGAACGCCCGCAACTAAATATTATTCCCAAGCAATCTGAAATTATTCCCGAAATGAAGTGCGAGGATAATATTATCGGACAGTATAAAAAAACGTATATTTTGATAGAAAAAGAAGACGGACTTGAAATAGTTGACCAGCATATAGCGGATGAAAGATACATTTATGAAACATTAAAAAATCAAAAAGAACCTGCATCTCAACTCTTATTTATTTCGGATATTATTGAACTTTCTCCTGTTGAAGCAGAACTTTTGAAAGAAAATATTGATAAGTTTGCAAAATTCGGATACGGGATAGAATTTTTGAACGATACGGATATTATGTTCAAAAAAGTTCCGCAATTACTTTCAAAAACATCTCCGAAAGATATTGTTAAAGATATTCTTGAAAATATAGAGGGTGATATTGATAATCTTGAGGAAAAAATTCTTATAACTACCTCATGTAAAGCGGCAGTAAAAGCAAATACGCCGTTAAATATGTTTCAAATGCAAGAAATCATTAAACGTTGGAGAAGATGCAAGCATCCGTATACATGCCCTCACGGACGCCCCATAACAAAAACATTATCCCATAGTGAAATTGCATCATTTTTTATGAGGAATAAATAAGCTTAATATACCGAAATTCTTTGCATATATCGAGAGAAGTTATAACCTGCAATTTTCCCGTAAAAAATCAATCACACGCATCACTTTTTTGTTAAATCTAAGAGTGAAGTTTAATGCAATCATGCAACCTATACAACTTGTCAGTACGTATTCTGCTCCCGTATTCAAAATATTTTGTCGTTTTTTATTAACAATTTTTTTTGTGATTTTCCAAGTAGAAGGTTTTAAAATCCCCGAAAATCCGCAGCACTCATCTTTACCTTGAAGCTCCCTGTAATCAATGTTTTCAATCTTAGATAGAATATCGTTATTTTTGTCGTGGCAAGGTGAATGGTATGTTACCGAACAGTTATTCTTTGATTCAAATTTTAACCCTTTTTCGGCTATCAGTTCATAAATCGATTTAAATTCAATATTTTCTAGTTTTTGTTTTAACTCATCGTCTTCAATATATTTTGAATACTCATTCCATGTCCATTGACAACTTGCGCAATCTGTCACAAAATAATCAAAATCTGTTTTTTTAATTTTCTCGGCATTTTCATTTACCTGTTCTATAAACCTTTTCATGTTTCCGCTTGTTAAAAACGGAAGTCCGCAACAATTAAAGTTCGTTTCAACAACTTCTATTTCCATTTTGTTCAAAAGTTCCTTCACATATTCAGAGGTTTTTGGAAATATGGTTTCAACGCATCCGCCAAAGTAAATTGCTTTTTTTGTGAATTTCTTTTTGAACTTTTTTTGACGTCCGAATAACAATCTTAAAGTGTTTAATATTGTATTAAAAACTATTTTTGACTGAACAAAAGATAAAATTTTTCCTTCAAATGATTTTTTAAAGTATTCTGCTTTGGCTGAAAGAATAACTTCTACGATATCAATGTCAGACGGGCAGAAAGCTGAGCATTTCCCGCATTTCAGACATGTGTCGAGGTATTTGTTTATAGTTTTGTTCATCTTCAAGTCGCCTTTAATGACTCCTTGAAGCATGATAAATTGTCCGCGTGATACGGCGCATTCGTTGCCAGATTCAAGATATGCAGGACAAACCGACTGGCAGAGTCCGCATTTTGAACACTTATGTATAACTTCTTTATAATCTTTTAATTGTTTCATACTAGTTTTTGTGTTTTGTGACCCAGTCTGCAATAATTTTCATTGGCGAACGGGTAATTGCAAGAGCCCATTTCGGAATATCCTTTGTAATTACAGATAAAGCTCCGACATTTGCGCCTTCCTCAATATTTACGGGTGCAACAAGCACGGAGTTAGAGCCTATTTTTACATCGTTGCCGAGAACTGTTTTTGTCTTTGCCTTAGTAAGCGGATTGTAGTTGGCGGTAATTGTTCCTGCGCCTATATTTACTCTTTCGCCTATTTCTGCATCACCTATATAACTAAGATGACAGGCATTTGTATTTTTACGGATTACGGATTTCTTTACTTCAACAAAATTTCCTACTTTAACATTGTCTTCTAAAACTACATCTCCTCTCAGATGAGCAAAAGGTCCTATTTTACAATCTGAACCGATTTTGTTTTTGCCTGAGATATAACAATTTGGGTATATGATTGTATCCGCACCGATTTCTGTATCGGCGCTAATCCATGTGGTTTCAGGGTCTACAATTGTAACTCCGTTTTCCATATGTTTTTTGAGAATTCTCTTGTTTAACATCTTTGATGCTTCCGCAAGATTTATTTTTGAATTAATTCCGTATATTTCTTCATTGTTTTCCAGAGGATGTGCATTTACGTTGAGGTTATTTTCATTTCCCCATTTGATTATATCGGTCAAATAGTATTCACCTTGCGCATTGTTTGTCTTTAGTTGAGAAAAAGCAGGTTTTATTTTTGCCCAATTCAAACAATATATTCCTGCATTGACTTCTTTAATTCTTTTTTGTTCCTCTGTTGCATCTTTTTCCTCTACAATTGAATGAACGGAATTGTCGGAATTTCTGACTATTCTGCCATAGTTTGAAGGGTTTTCAAATATTGCACTCATAACAGTAATGTCGGAATGTACCGAGCGATGATATTCTACAAACGTTTTCAAAGTGTCTGAAGTTATTAAAGGGGTATCACCGCATAAAATTATTACTTCACCCTCAAAGTTTTCAAGATACGGACAAGCCATACTGACTGCGTGCCCTGTTCCCAGTTGCGGAGTTTGAAGTACGGTTCGGGCATTTTGGTAATTTGATTTAACAAATTCTTCTACCCGTTCAGCCTGATGTCCCACAATAACAAAAGATTCGTCTGCTAATCCCGTATTATTTACGGCATCAAGGACATAACCTACAAGAGTTTTATCAAATATCTGATGCAACACTTTAGGGGTTTTGGATTTCATCCTCGTACCTTTACCTGCTGCTAATATAACCGCCTTAACCATATCTTCCCTCCGTATTCTTCATTTATTCTACCAAGAATAGGGTTAAAATAAAAGTGTCACCTATTATGTATTTTGTTAAAGTAACTAAGTGGTAAATCACAGTTGTCCCAAATAATTTTACCAAAAAAGTGCTGTCCGAAGGACAAAGGGGGCAAATTAGAAAGTGACAGAGTGACTAAGTTACTTAGTGACTGAGAAGGTCAGACATTTGCCTGACTACTACTAAACTATCCCCCTACGGCACTGTGTGCCGCTTCCACCTAAAGGGGCAGAAGAAACTTTGCCCCTCAAGAGTGTGATATTTCGCACAGAAAAAACTCAGTCACGCAATCACCTTTTCTTTATTCTGCCCCATTTATGAGAACAATTTGAAAGTCAAATTAACGTTATCTTTTGCAACGGTTTTTACGCTGTCTTGTTCTGTTTTGATAGCAGTTCTTTCAGCTTCGAGTTGAGAAAGTTCGGTATCAATTTTAGTTTCTTTTCTGTTTATTTTTTTCATATCAGCTTCGTATGTAGCTTCTGCTTTTTTAACGTTTTCGGTATCAGAAACTTCTTGGAGCGGAAGTTCAACCGCGATATTTGTTTTTGGCATTTCTGTTACTTCAGTTGATTTACTGTCAAACTTCAACAAAATAGCTTCGTTATCAATAATATGATTATTTAAGAAGTCTTTAGAATTAGCCCACTCAGCAGATACGATTACGAATTTGTATTCTTCGAGTTGTTTAAGAGCGTACCATTTTTTTAGAGCTTCATTATACTTGTCGTCTTTTCTCCATTCAAATTTACCTGTTCCAACTTCTTTTGTTCCGTAAACAGTATTGCATCTGCCGAGATTTGCTCTTGAAATATCGTACTTATCTGCGGAGTATGTATTTGTAATATTTAATGTAGAGTTATTGAACAAGTGATTATATATATTGTTTACATCATTAGAGAAGTTTCCGTTTTCAATGAATTGATGTGCAATTTCGTTAATATTAGCTAGAATCGCATTGTTATCATTATTATCTTCGCCATATTTTTCTTTCAAAGTTGCAATAATATCACCTTCTTCAACAGTCAGTCCTTGTTTTCTGAATGCAGCAACAAGATTAGATGCAATTTGGTCAAGTAAAGGTATTTGCATTG
>CAMDZX010000027.1 GCA_945910925.1 uncultured bacterium
GGTAAAGCTACAATAAAAGAAATTATTAATATCTTAAAAGAATATACTGATATAGAAATTGATGAGGAAAAGTTATTATCATGTTATTCAGATTCAAATATTGTAAAAGCTGACATTGATAGCAAAACTAATCTAAAAAAGTATTTATTAATAATTTTAAATAATGAATATAATAATTTTTATAAAGATAGAAATAATGAAATTTTCAAATTAAGATACGGACTAATTAATAATGAAATATTAACGTTAGAAAATATTGGAGATAGCTTTGAAATATCAAGAGAACGCGTAAGACAAATTATCAGTAGAATTATAAAACGTGTAAAAAGTAAGTGCAAAAGAGAATATAATCAAGGGAATCAGAATACTTTTTCCTTGTTATACAATTATTTACAAACAATTAAAGATTTTCTGCTATCAAACTCAAAAGATAATTATCTTACTCAACATTTTATTGATAAATTTCTAACAAAGGAATTTGAGAATAATAATTTAATTTACATAGATTTAATAAATCAATTATGCGGTACAGATTTTAAAGTAATGCAATCTAAAGAAATTATAAGTAGCAATGTTAGTGAGAATATAGACATAAAAAAGGCTATTTTAGCATGTATAAGAGAATTTAGCGGAAAATATGGTCGTGGTGGTATTGCAAAAATATTAAAAGGTAGTACCGGATTAAAAGAGAATGACCATAATAATGCTTCCATAAATTCAAAATATTATGGCTTATTTAAGCAATTAACTCTTTCTTATATTACTTCTGAAATTGATGAATTAATAAAAAATGAAATGTTGGTTACTACAAAAGTTAGTTTTGGCAAGCCTATTTTAAAAATTAATCCAAAATATGAAAATAAAATAGATTCTATTGCAGAAAATATTATACCAAATAATATTATTGAAACGGATGATGATGAAAATATATTAAGAGTCCTATATTTAATTAAACAAAAGAAAAATGTATTTATTACAGGACATGCTGGAACCGGTAAAAGTTATATTTTATCAAAGCTAAAAGAAAGAATACCCAAATTGGTGATTACAAGTACAACCGGAATTGCTGCAGTAAATGTAAAAGGACAAACTTTACATTCTTGGGCGGGGATTGGTATTTGTAACACATCAATAGAGCAGACTGTTGACAAGATTTTAAAACGATCATCTATAAAAAATCAAATTCAAAAATGCAAGATTTTGGCTATTGATGAAATATCAATGTTGGATATTAAAACTTTTGAATACGTTGATGCTGTATTAAAAAAGGTAAGAAATTGTGAAAAACCATTTGGCGGAATCCAGATTATATTTATTGGCGACTTTTTCCAATTGCCACCGGTGGAGAAAAAAGAGGATGTAAATCAAAAATATTGTTTTGAGTCAAATTTATGGAATGATTTAGATTTATATACTGTATTATTAACAAAAAATTATAGACAAAATGAAGAAAACCTGATAACAGCTCTTTCAAATATGCGTACAAATTCTTTAACAGATGCAGATATAAAACTGTTAAAAACAAAGGAGTGTAAAGAAAATATTTATACACAAAATACATTACATATTTTTGCAACAAATCAGGAAGCAGATAATTACAATAATATGAAGTTTAGTAAGATTAACTCAGAAGAATATAAATTATATGCAATCGACGGAGTTTATAAAGGTGAAAAGTTGGTAGAAAATCCTACAAACTTAAGAGAGGAAAATATATTAAAAAGAATTGATGTAGTTTGTAGTGCCGAAAAAAGCATATCTTTAAAAATTGGTGTTAGAGTGATGCTTTTAATAAACATTGATTTTGAAAAAGGTTTGATAAATGGCTCCTGTGGTGAAGTAAGAGAAATTAATAGCGACTATATTTTAGTATATTTCGATAATGGACAAAGTGCAAAAATTACAAGACATGATTTTGAATTTTATAACAATGAAAAATTAATTGCTCTGCGTAGACAATTTCCATTGAGACTAGCATACGGCATAACTATTCACAAATCTCAGGGAATGTCATTAGATAAACTTGTCGTTGATTGTTCAAGAATATTTGAAAAAGGACAAGCATATGTTGCATTAAGCAGAATTAAAACATTAAATGGTTTATATTTACGCAATTTTAATCCGGCAAAAGTTATGGTAGATAACACTGTCGTTGAATTTTATAAAAATTTAAAAATTTTTAATCAAAAGATAGAGTTAACTGAAAATATTAATACTCCGAATTATCAAAAAGAATCAATTTCAATAGACAACACTGAAGATAAATCTATAGAATACTATGTTGAGAAAATAAAAAATATTATATTAGAAAATAATCGTTGGATAGAAATTTTCGAAATTGCAGAAATGCTTGGTGTTAATAGGCATAAAAAATTGGTAGAAGATGATTCAAACTCAACTATTGCACATTTAATAAACAGACGTTTGAAAAGAGAAGGGTTTATAACTAAACGAATTAACTATGATAAAGGTTATAGCATATTAGTGGCTCCTCCTGGTTTCAGTACAGACAATATTCCCAAAAAAATACAATTAAGTTCATATAAAAACAGAAAATAAGACATTAATTACTCTTGTTTCAACAGAAGTCAAGTGTTTTCATCTCAATCTCAGAGATAATTCTGCATATCTCAAATTAGGGAATACTTTTTTACTTGCACTAAATATACATGACTAAAGCGTAAATATATTGCTAACTTTCAGAGTTTGATTTTGAAATTTATATAATTTTAGTGCAAGTATTTCTCAAAAAAGTGCAGATAAAGTCCAATTAGTGCAAGTGCATCTCATTCTATTAAAATCGGCATAAAGGGCTTTATTATTTAACTTTAGCGATTGTACACTCATCTCACACTTGCACTTTATTTACACTTCCTGAATAAGGTTCAATCATTTCTGCAATTAAATTTACAATGCATTTAGGGGTATAGAACTCTACTTTACCTTTACCTTCGGCAAGTGCGAATTTTCCTAAGAAATATTCATAAACTCTTCCAATTATATCATTATCTTTATCTTTTTGCGTGTCTATTTTATTAATTCCATCTAAAAGTGTAGATAACTTGCTATTATCTAAATCTATACACGAAAAATAGTTATCAGGTAATGCTCCTTTCAGAGCTTCGTTAACTTTTTCTATTGTTGACAATGCTGTATTGATTTTGATAGAAATATCAGGTTGTTTAGAATAAAATAAAAAATCTTTATTTTGATATATTTGTTGTCGGAGACGACTGGGTCGAAAAATATGACTATCTGGAAATTTAAAATACCGGCATGCTTTTTATTAGAAAATCCACTTGAATTTCAACGTAAAATTTAAAATTATAAAGAAAATTTTACATCTCAAACCTAGTTATAGATTAAAATATGCCTTAAATAATTATTTGATTTGAGTTTTCTACTTGTCAAATCTTGGAAAACGTGTATATAATTGGAAGTATAATGAACAAAAGATTGGAAATCCTTTAAGGAGAAGTGTTTTAGGTAGATGAGTATTAAAATTGATAAAAACATAAATAATAACTCAATCAGGTACTCAAGCGGAGTAGTTACAGAGGACTCTGTAATTCAGAACATCTGTTCAAAAATAAATACTCCAACAAAACACAAATGCGAGCAGACTTTACGCTACATGTATGCATTCTTTATGGATCTCATTCGCTCAATTACGAATTTTGTATTTTTCATTCGACCGGTTTTGAATGTCGAAACAGAATTAAAAATTTGGAGTTTTTTGTCCCTACAAATTCCTACAGTAACAGAGGAAAATCTTAAAAACTTAGTTAAAATTCGAATAATATCAGACACAGACATAATTCCGTATCTCCTAGTGTAAGTGCAATTTTTAGTTGCAAAATTTTTGATTATCAAACTAATAAAGGAGAAAAAATTATGAAAGAAAATGATAATTTGGCAGAAATAGCCAGTGTATTTCGTCATTTTACGGATGATATAATAGAGAGTAATTCTACTAGTAACCTACAAATGGTGAATATTGATATAATTAGCTGCAATCTTAAAAATTTACGCAAGCATTCAAAAAAACAATTACAAAAGTTGAAAAATGCAATTAACAAAGTTGGGTACGTAAATCCAATTTTACTAGATGAAAACCATATAGTAGTAGCAGGAGAATTACGCTTATTAGCTGCGAAAGAGCTAAAATTCACTCAAATTCCAGCAATTATTTTAAAAAATTTGACAAAAGAAGAAGCAGATGCAATTCGGATTTTGGATAATAGGATTGCTGAAGACGGAGAGTGGAACTATGAAAATCTCAAAATTGAAATCGAAAAGTTAATGAAATTTGACTATTCATTTGAAGAGCTGGCTTTCGAAACAATAGATTATGAAAAAATCTTTTTGAATAAGAATTCTGACGATAATAAAGTTCATAATTCAGATAAAGAAGATGAAAGTTGGTTGGATACCAATATACCTCCATTAGTTAATCAAGGTGACCTATGGAGATTAGGAGACCATTTTGTTTATTGTGGAAATTCTTTAACCACTGGTTCATTTGAGGTTGTGATGCAAGGTGAAAAAGCTCAAATAATAATAACAGATCCACCTTATAACTGTCCAATAAATGGTCATGTTTGTGGACTTGGAAAAATTAAGCATGATGAATTTGAAAATGCATCAGGAGAAAAGACTGAACCTGAATTTGCAGAATTCATTTCAAAATTCATGCAAAATTTGATAAAATTCTCCGTTGACGGTTCATTACATTATCTATTTATGGATTTTAATGGGCTTAATACACTTTTAAATGAGGGCAAAAGGATTTATTCTGAACTAAAAAATATTGCAGTTTGGAATAAGGGAGTTGGAGGAATGGGTGCTTTTTATCGATCTCAACATGAAATGGTACCAATATTTAAAAATGGGAAAGCAAAACACCAAAATCACATTCAACTTGGGAAAAACGGAAGATATAGAACAAACGTTTGGGATTATTCCGGAATTCGTGTAACAAATCCAGGCTCCCTAGATTTATTAAGGCTTCACCCCACAGTAAAGCCTGTTGCAATGTTGCATGATATTTTGCTTGATGCCTCTTCTAAAAATGATGTTGTTCTTGACTGTTTTGGTGGTTCTGGCTCAACGCTAATAGCAGCAGAACGTTGTAAGCGCAGAGCTAGGCTTATTGAAATAAGTCCTCGCTATTGTGATGTAATTATATATCGCTGGAGACAAGAAACAGGAAAAACTGCAAAACTAGTTAAAAATTATAAGGAGTTAGAAAATGACGTTAGATGATAAAACCTTAAAATATATTGAACACTACAAGGCAATAAAAGAAAAAAAGAAAGCAGAAATGGCTAACGAACCCTACAAAGTAGGATATAAAAAACCTCCGGTAAGTAGCCAATTTAAAAAAGGACAATCAGGAAATCCAAGAGGGCGTAAGAAAAAGCCTATCCCAGAAACAATATACCAAGCACTATGTAATGAATTATGCCAAATGGTGACAATAGATAATCCAACTGGCAGTAAAGAAAAATTACACATAGTTGAACTTTTAGTTAAGTCAATTATCCAAGATGCAATAAAAAAAGATGGTATATCTCGAAAATTTATAATGGAAAACCTACTAAAATCCAGCATTATGGAAACTGTAAAAATGCTGATTGAAAAACAAAATCCGAAAGAGGAAGAATTTACCCCGGAAGAACGAAGGCTGTTGTTGCAAGATTTGCATCAACGGTTGTTTGAATTAACAAAAGACAATCCATAAATCTAACGAGAAGCCGTCACTGTTTTAAACTGTGGCGGCTTTTACACTAATTCCTTCTGTTATAATTAGTTTTTAAACAAATTATATGCTATACTTAACGATATGGAAAATGAAATTATTATTTATCAAACGCAAGATGGTCAGACAAAAATTGACGTAAGATTAGAAAATGAAACAGTATGGCTTACGCAAAATCAAATGGCTGAGTTATTTCAAACGACTAAACAAAACGTAAGTTCGCATATTAAAAATATTTTTGAAGAAGGAGAGCTTTCAGAAAATTCAACTGTCAAGGATTACTTGACAGTTCAACAAGAAGGCAACAGAAAGGTTTCAAGGAATGTTTCTCATTACAACTTGGATGTAATTATTTCTGTCGGGTATAGAGTAAAATCGTTACGTGGTACACAATTCAGAATTTGGGCTACTCAAGTTTTAAAAGAGTACATGAAAAAAGGGTTTGCCTTAAATGATGATTTGCTAAAACAAGCTGGTGGTGGCGGTTATTGGAAAGAACTTTTAGAACGTATCAGAGATATTCGATCTTCTGAAAAAGTCTTTTATCGCCAGATTTTGGATATTTATGCAACAAGTACGGATTACAATCCTAACGCGGAGGAAACCAAATTATTTTTCAAAGTAGTTCAAAACAAAATGCATTTTGCAGCGCATGGGCATACCGCCACTGAAATCGTATATTTGAGAGCAGATAGCACAAAAGATAATATGGGTTTGACTGTTTTTAAGGGAAATCATCCGAAAAAAGATGAAGTTACGGTTGCAAAGAATTATTTGGATGAAAAAGAATTGAATATTTTGAACCGAATTACATCTGCATATCTTGAGTTCGCAGAATTACAAGCAATCAGACAAAACCCAATGACAATGAAAGATTGGATTTTAAAACTTGATGATTTTATCAAAATGACAGGAAGTGAACTTCTTGATAATCCCGGTAAAATCTCAAAACTGGAAGCTGAAAATAAAGCACTTGCAGAATATGCAAAATACAAAGAAACTATTAAAGATGAACTTTCAGAAGTTGAAAAACACTTTTTGGCATCTGTTAAACAAACGCAAAAACAGTTGGAAAAGAAAAATAGAACTAAAATTAATTAGATAACAGGAAACTCAAAAAATTATTTAAAGCATGGAACAAAAATTTTTAAAACCAAAATTTGATATGATTGTTCAACTATTAAAAGAATATAGTTTTTATGATATTATAAAATCTTTATTTGCAATTACCCTGTGGAATAATAACAATTCTGCAATTTTAAAGCAGATTTTTATTATTATTAGTCTAATTTCAATAGAAGAATTTGAGTTTGAAAACAATGATAAAATTTTTAATTATTTTGAATTTAAAAAATTTACACAATCTTTATTAAGTAATTTACCGGAATTCCCAACTTTAGAAGATTATTGTCCAGAAAAAGATTGGGGTGAAATAAAATTTTTCCATAATAATTTTTATTATAAAATATTTTATGGTTCAGAGATTTGTAACATTTATGACTATTTACAATGTTTTAAATTAGTACATGGTTCATTAAATAATTTTTATCAAAATAATAATTTAGAAAATCCAGGTAAAGATTTGGAAATATTTTTATCTCTTCAAAATCAGACTATAGAGGATATTAAAACTCAAAAGAATAATGAAGTAGAACCTGGACAAATTTCGCTTCCTTCACGAGTTTTTTGGAAAGAAAGTCAAGTTTGTTTTTATTATTTGATGAAAAAAATAAATAAACAGGATAACGAATTTTTAAATAAATATTCTATTAAAGTAGGCGATAAAGAACAAGTCTACAAAAAGCTTTTAAATTTTGAAACAGATTTTTTAGAAGGAGAATTGTTAAATCATAGTTTTATTTGCTATAAGGGGAATTATTATCCAATAATACCAAGACGTTTCAGTTATGTACTATGTAAATATTGGAACAATCAGTTGGATAATCTAATAATTACAAAGAAGTTTTCACTTAATGAATATGAGTTGATTAAATCTGCAATAAAAATTTATATCCGAGAACGAAAAACGCATAATATCCAATTTATAGATAATATAAATGAATATATTAACAACGAAAAATTAAAAAATATTAGTTGCAGTTCTATTATTATAAATAATGAAGTAATATTGTTTTATTTTTTTAATCCAACCATAAAGGATGAAGAAACACACTTATTTGAATTATATAATTTATTAAAATCTGAAATTATTTCCTCTTTGCATTTACCACAGGATTTTGATGTTCAATTAATTATAGTTAACATGTTATTTCCTTTTGAAAATACAATAGTTAATTTTCCTGTACATAAAAACATATTTTATTTTCCGTTAGTAGATTTTATACAAATGATAAACGAACTGAACGATTTTTTTGAACTTGGAAAACAACTGCATTATCTAAAAAATAATCAGTTAAATTATAATCCGATGTATTCAATATCTGATAAATTAGCTTTTTATCGTGAAAATAATAACGGAACAATTTTAACAGGTGCTAATGACTTTACATATTTAATGTTAGAGGATGCGACTTATGGATCAACCACAAGATTTGAGTCATTGAAACATAAATATGAAAGTTTTCCCCTATTATATAGTATTGGTGAAATAGATAAATGGCATATTTTGCCTGATAAAAATTCTAATAAACTAAGGCTAGAAGCAAAGACTCTTTTAGGCTTTATCAAATACCAAAAAATTAATAACTCTGATATATGTATAAAACCTATATTTGGTATTTATAATAAAAAACAGTATATAATATTGGATAATATTACAGATATGGTTGAGGATATTTTTTACCATTACCTAGATATAATATCTAAACACAAATTTTTTGCAGAATATAAAAATTTATTAATAGAAGTAATTCCTTACAGTATTATAAAAGAAAATAAAGTTTTTGAATTTCTTCAAAATAAAATTGATGATAATCTAATATGGACAATGACTACCGGTTATCCGGACAAAAACACACATGGGATAAGGATTTTATATAATGAAGATTTATATTTTGATGCAATGAATAGAGTTAATGACAGTAAAATTGAAACGAATTTGGCTTTGGAACTATTAGAAGAACTTGATTTTTATGTTCCAGATGAAAATGTTTTAAAAATTAAAAATAAGATTATAAAACATAAAAATGATAAGACGCGTTTTGCATTTAATCTTTTAAATAAACCTACATCTTTTCCTGAACATTGGCAGGTTATATTGCCGGAAGATAAAGATTTTATTTTGGTTCAAAATAAAATGGCAAAATTAATTAAATCATCCGAATATAAACCAGGCAAATATACTAATAATGAGGCTAAAAATATACTTCAAATTGTCAGAGAAGGTTTAATGCCTGTATTGGACAATGAATTAAGTCAAATAGATTCTACACAAGGAATTTCATATCTAATACAACAGATGGATGCATATTATAATGAAACTGAACATAAACACCGGCTGCTAGATATTTCCACAGAACATGATGTTGACTATAATCGAACCCAAAGGTTAATTGAAATTAAAAATGAATGTCACCATAACAATATAATATATAGGTATTTAATTGAAAAATTTATATATTTGCCACACATTGGTACTAAAATTTTAACAAAAGATAAATTACAATTATTAATTGCTGAAGCACATTGGATTTTACATACATATCAATATGGAGATATTATTCATAATAATCTAACAGAATTAAGTTTAATAATAAAAGATGATTATACAATTTATGCAGATGTTTCTAAGAAAATGTTACAAAAACAAAACAAATATTTAGAGTATGAATCTGAAAATGATCTTTATAATAATTTACCTAAAGAAATGAAATTTAATGATGAAAAAGATTATTATCCAAAGCTTAATGAAGCAATGATATATGATTTTGGATTTTCATTTCAATTATTAATTGACTTGTTATCCTGTTTAAGTTCATGGGCAGCTTATAAAAATATCGATGAACAGCCATATTATACAGCATCAATACCGGAAATTATTCAAATGCTGTTAAATGAATTACCCAATAAAGATGATTGTAATGAAGAAGCTATTAAAAAACTAATAGATTTTCTCACATTAAAAGCTGATGAAGTTTCTAAAATTTACGAAGAAGATTTTCTATCAACCAAAGAGTGTAATGAAATCCCTGTATATGAATATAATAAAAGATTTAGTCGCTATATAATTAAACCCTTAATAAAAATAGACAAAAATACAATTTTATGGGGACCTCAATCGACGTATCAAGCACAAGATGTTTGGGCAAGAAGTCTTGCTCGTCCACGTTTTCCGTTTGGTCTATGTGCTTGTAAAACTAAAAATATTATTCAAAAGCAAAAAGAAAAAAGAGAAACGGAATTAAATAATAATACATATAATTTTCTGTTGAAAAATTGGAGTCAATACTGTGAAAAAAATGTATATTTGCACAATAGAGACAAAAAGGGTAATCATCCCGAAAATCTTGGTGATTATGATGTTTTGTGTTATATTCCTAAAAAAAATTGTCTTCTTAATATTGAATGTAAATATTATCTTAAACCTTATTGTTTGAAAGATGCAAAACGTTTACTCAATAACGTTTTAAAACCGGATAAAAAATCACAAAAAAATTCTCTTGAAAAAGTTAAAAACAGAGAAATTTATTTAGAGAATAATTTAAATAAGATTTTTGAAATTCTTAAATGGCCAATTCCAAAAGATATTCCCAAAATTCATTCACTTTATGTTGTGACAGATAGCGAATTCTTTGAAATTTTATTAAATGATACTAAAAACATAAAATTTATAAATTTAAAATATTTAAATAGTTATATAAACACTATTTAATATAACTGGTATAATATACAATAAATTTATCACTTTTTATTTACCAAAAATAATTGAAAATAATAGAACAAATTATTTTAATATTGAATTAAATACTGAAAAAACAAAGTTAATAAAAAATACTTCCCATAAAAAAGTTACAGGTATCACCATAAATGATGGTAATATGAAAGTATCAAAAAACAAAAAAAATAAGGTCCGAGCAATTCTTTATTTTTTATATAAAACTGGAGAATTTTCTAAAATAAATAATGAAACGAAAGAGTCTTTAATTGGGAATATTTCTTATATACAATCAATTGAGGAGGATTACTTGGTTAAATGCATAAAATATATTGAAAAATTGCAAAAGAAATTCTCAAGAGAAGACATTTGTGGCATAATAAAAACACTTAAAAAAATGTAGAATATATTAATAAATTACCCTGTTCTTTACTTTGCAGGGAAAATGTTTTAAAATTCTTATGTAACAATAGTTTCAATTATAAAACTTAACAAAAATCTATCGGTTTTCCCTGATTTTTAATTTAGCAGGGAATTTACAAATAGCAAAATTTCATTTATAATGTTTTTGAACCGAGCCTGTTGCTCACTGGACTGTTCGCTCCAAATTTTTTATATTAAGCCTTGAAAACTGTTTAATAGCGTGGGTTTTCAGAGCTCGATATTTTTATTTATATTTTTAAAATTATAAGGGATTTTGGGGTTAGACTCCCGCTATCTATAAAATACTTCTTTCTCTGCATATTTATTGTATAATATATTTTAAAGTTTAGTGTGGAAAATTTTTAAGAGGTAGATATGAAAAAAGTTTTAATTAGTTTTGTTTTAATGAACATGTTTTTTGTAGTGGCTAATGCTGAAGTTGTTCTTGCTCCACAATGGAGTGAATTTTGCCCTGTTTCTTATATGAACGCAAAATCTTCAAAATGGAATACTGATAATAATTATTGGTATGAAAGACGGGTTCAATTTGAAAATTCGATTGACCAATGTTCTTCTTATAAAGGGGATGATTTAAAATCTTGTTATCAACAGGTTCGTGATGCTGAATTAAATAAAAATAACGCTTGGAATGCGAAGGTTGAAGCAAGAAACAGAGAACACGAAGAATACCTTGATTACAGAAACAAACAGCAAACGGTAGATGCTGTTAACAGTGTTATAAGAACTATAAAATGGTAAGGATTTTTGTAACATATTTTAATGGATTTTAAAGTTTTTACCGGAGTATGCCAATATACATCATAATGGTACTACTTTAGGGTAGAAAGTAATATTATAAACAAATGGTTGTTCAGTCAACTTTGTTTGCGTATGTTGATACTTTTGCCATTGTTGCATTGCTTGCATTTGTATTGATTCCTTTACCATTTTTTATGAAGCTTAACAGTAAATAATAAAAAACCCCTGTATAAATCAGAGAGGGGTTTTATGTTATTTTAAATTTTGTATATCTTTAATAATAAGCTCAGGTGTTAAGTGATATTTTTTGAAAAGCTCTTCGGTCGGAACTCTATCCGTAAATTCTTTTTGCGCACCGTAGTTTAAAACTTTCATATTAGAATTTCCATAATATCTTGTAATTTTTTCACCAAAACCTCCGTTTAGAATTCCGCTTTCAAGTGTTATTACAATTTTATGGTCTTTTTTTAGATTGTCTAAAAGTTCTTTGTCAACTCCCGTAAGATAAACAGGGTTAATTAATGTTGCATCAATTCCTAATTGTTTTGAAATTTCTGCTTTTAAATTTTCTCCTAATTGATAGAAATTACCTGCCGCAATAATTGCTATTTCTGACCCTTTTTCTTCTACTTTAAATTTATTTAATTTAGAATAATCGGTTTTATCGGCTTTTCCTGTAGAAATAACATTTCCTGAAGGAACTCTTATTGCTACGGGATGTTCTTTTTGGGTTGTTGCCCAATTTAACATTCCTATATATTCTTCTTTTGTTGTTGGTGCAAGATATACAATATTTGGAATATTACTAATCAATGAAATATCAAAAGTTCCAAGGTGAGTCATATCCGCACCGCTTATATTTCCGCCAAAAACGAGAATTGTTGCAGGATTGTTGTTTAAAGCTAAATCCTGTGATAATTGGTCATAAGTTCTTTGTATAAATGAACTCATAACTTCTAATACAGGAGTAGCTCCGTTTGCGGCTGCCCCTGAAATAAATCCGACTGCTTGTTGTTCAGCTATACCGACATCAACATAGTTTTTGCCAAGTTTTGCTCTAACTTCAGGAGTTAAACCTGTTGCAGAAGGTGTTGCAGGACTTACAACGATTAGAGATTTGTCTTTTTTATATTTATTCAAAAGGAATTTTGATGTAATTGTGTTGTAATTTTCTGAGAATTGCTTTGTAGCAGGATTAAGAAATCCCGGCATTTGATAGTGATATGTTTCTTTGTTTTCTTCTGCAGGAGTATAGCCTTTACCTTTTTGGGTATGGATATGTACAACTGTTGGCTTTGTTGTGTCTTTTACTTTTGAAAATAATTTAATTAATTCATCTGTATTGTTTCCGTTTTCAAGATAATAGTAATCAAATCCAAAGGATTTAAACAGATTGTTTTCGGATTTTCCGTTTGTGTCGCGCAAGTTTTTTAATGCGGTATAAAGTCCGCCATGATTTTCAGCAATTGCCATTTCGTTATCATTTACAACGATAATAAAATTACTGTTAAGAATTGCTGCATTACTTAAACCCTCTAAAGCTTCTCCGCCTGAAAGTGAACCATCACCTATTACGGCAACAATGTTATATTTTTCACCTTTTAAATCTCTGGCTTTTGCCATTCCTGTTGAAAGGCTTAACGAGGTTGAAGTATGTCCGACTTTAAAATAATCGTGTTCGCTTTCGTCTTGGTTTGAGTAACCTGAGATGTTTGTATTGATAGGATTTAAAAATCCGTCTTTTCTTCCAGTTAACATTTTATGCGGATAAATCTGATGAGAAACATCAAATATAATTTTATCTTTTGGAGAATCAAAAACATAATGAAGAGCAATAGTCGGTTCTACAAAGCCTAAATCAGGACCAAGGTGTCCACCGATTGTGTTTGCTCGATTAATAATTCCGAATCTTAAATCGTCTGCAAGTAAATTCCTTTGAGATTTGTTGAGTTTTTTAACATCTTGAGGTGAATTTATATTACCTAAGACTTTTACTTGATAATCCTTATTCAAATATTCTTGATTTGCAAATACGCAGTTACAGCTAACGTTTGTTGCAATTAGCATAGATATTAGTAATTTCTTTTTCATGTATTATTTTCCTTCTTTCTAAAATCCAAGTTTATTTAGCCATTCTTTTATTTGGGTATCTGTGTTTGAATCACCTTTGCCATAAACAACTAAAGGTTCTAAAGTTTTTGCGTTCGTCATTTTGCCCATATCTTCGGCAATTGTATATTTACCTCCTCCGCCGTGGGTAATAAAAGGTATAATGGTTTTACCTTCAAAATTGTTTTCGCTTAAAAAAGTTTTAACAGCAGGAGCCATTTCGTACCACCAAGCAGGAGTTCCGACAAAAATAACATCGTAGCCCGAAATATTACCGTTATCTTTAAGTTCAGGTTTTGTACCTTCTTCATGTTGTTTTTTAGCAACTCCATAAGCGGCTTCATTATAATCTGATGGATATGGAACAGCTGTTTCAATCCTGAACATATCGCCGCCAACTTGAGAGTGAATTTTTTCAGCTATATATTTTGTATTACCGCTCCAGGAAAAGTATGCAATTAATATTTTTTTGTCCATGAAACCTCCTTGTGAATTTGTATTATTTGCGAATGTGCAGCCTGCACAAAATTTTATTACCTTATAAAGTTTGTATAAACTGTTTCTTCTTGTTTTGGTAATTCAATTCCTGCTTTTTTACCTGCTTCTATACATTTCAAGTCTAATTTCATCCATAATATTATTATTTATATTTTTGTAAAAAATTTAAGACCTGATTCTACCTTTTTCTTATCTAATTCTCTCATTTTTGTGGTAAGATGCTATAAAAAGGGGGGATATGAAATCTAAATATGAAAAAATCAAAAATATAATTTTGCGAAAAATACCTTCAGAGGGAGGAAATATTTCTTGTTCGGTGAATGGTGTACGATTGGTTCGCAGAAATAATCCTACCGAGTTTTTAAGATGTTTTTATAACCCTGCTTGTATATTTGTTTTGCAAGGTAAAAAACACATGCTATATGGCGAAAATAATCTTATTTACGGTAAAGGTCAATATGTTGTTTCTTGTACGGATATTCCCGTATCAAGCAGGGTTTTGGAAGCCTCCTTTGATGAACCTTTTGTTACTATTATTTTGGAAATTGATTCTAATTTGATTTCTAACCTGCTTTTAGAAACAAAAATTCTGCAATTTGTTGACAATGATGAAAAATGTCTTGCTGTAGCTGATACGGATGAGAATTTGCTTGATGCTTTTTACCGTCTTGCTCAAATTATAGAAAATCCTCAAGATGAAATTTTATCGTCTATGATTATAAAAGAAATTTATTACAGGCTTCTTAAAGGACCTTTAGGAAATCAGCTCAGAATGATTAATACAAAGGGAACACGTTCAAACCAAATTGCTCAGGCAATTTCGTTTTTGAAAGATAATTTCAGACAAAAATTAAACATTGAAGATATTGCTCAACAAGTTAATATGGCACCATCTTCTTTTTACAGGAATTTTAGAAAAGTTACACAGGTAAGTCCTTTGCAATATCAAAAACAATTGAGATTATATGAAGCCCAAAGACTTATGCTGACGGGTGAACATAATGCGGAATCGGCAAGTTATCTTGTAGGTTATGAAAGTCCGACACAATTCAGCCGAGAATACAAAAAAATGTTTGGGGCACCTCCAAAAACTGATGTGAAAAACTTAGTTGCGGTTTAATTCCGACGAACTTTGTCTGTTGCATTTGGGAAATTTTGTCTTTTGAACTTGTTTCAGAATCTTAAAATTTCTACGTCTTTTGAATGTTTGCCGTTTATTTTGTTAATATATAACGAATGACGGGTGAAGATTATTTTTTTCCGATTGTTTAATAGGTTTGTGTAGTAAAAAGGAGAAATTTTATGGCAACAGTTGAACCTATCAGAAAATTAAAAGATATTAAAAATATTGAAAATTTTTTGGCAAAACAAAAGGAACGTGATTTATTGTTATTTACTTTTGGAATAAATTGCGGATTGAGAATTTCGGATATCTTATGTTTGGATGTCGGGGATGTGAAAAATAAAGATTTTATACAAATTATTGAGAAAAAAACTAATAAGTTTAAAAAATTTCCGATAAATTCAAAATTAAAACCGATGATTAATAAATTTACAGCAAATCGGGATGTGAAAGAACCGTTGTTCAAATCAAGGTTTAATAACAGGTTAGAGCGGACAGCAGCGTATAGAATTATCCGTAAGGCGTGTGAGGCGTTGGGATTAGAGGAACTTGTCGGAACTCATACATTAAGAAAAACATTTGGTTATCATCATTATCAAATGTTTAAGGATGTGGTAATTTTACAAAAA
>CAMDZX010000028.1 GCA_945910925.1 uncultured bacterium
ATTATGCGATTTTCGCATTTTCATCAAACCGGTAAGGTTAAAGTAGATATCAAAGAAAACAATTATACACTTATAAAACAATCGGCAGAGCAATCCGAATTGAGATGTTTTGATAAATATACAACCGAAAAAATGAAGGATGCCATTGACGAGGCAAAACAAGCGGGAGATACACTTGGCGGAAAGTTTGAAGTAATATATGGTAATCTTCCTGTCGGACTTGGGTCTTATGTACATTGGGATAGAGGTTTAGACGGACTGATAGCTCAGGCAGTTATGAGTATTCCTGCAGTTAAAGCTGTCGAAATAGGTGCAGGTGTTGATGCTGCAGAACTTTGTGGAAGCAAAATGCACGATGAGATTTTTGTTGAAGGCAGGGCTATATACAGAAAAACTAACAATGCAGGCGGGATTGAAGGCGGAATGAGTAACGGCGAAACGCTCGTTGTAAAAGGTACGATGAAGGCTATTCCTACAATGAGGACTCCCCTTGCAACGGTTGATTTGATTGATTATTCGCAAACGCAGGCTCATTTTGAACGTTCTGACACCTGTGCGGTTCCGGCATGTGCCGTTGTTGCAGAAGCAAGAGTTGCAACAGTTTTGGCTGATGAATTTCTCAAAAAATACGGCGGAGATAGTTTAGAGGAAGTAAAACGTCACTATGGAAGCTAATAATATTATACTTGTCGGAATGATGGGCGCAGGTAAATCTTCAGTAGCCAATGAACTTGGGAATATAGTTACAAGTTATCGGGTGGTTGATGTTGATGAGTATATTGAACGGAATGAGGGGATGAGTATCCCTAAAATATTTGAGCGGTTTGGCGAGAATGAGTTCCGTAAACTTGAATCTTGTGCAATAGAAAAGCTTGCATCACAATCCAATCTTATAATCTCAACCGGTGGAGGCGCGTTTGAATATGAAGAAAATCGCAAAGTTTTATTAAAATCAGGTAAAGTTTTTTATTTATATGCCCCATCTCAAGTTTTATATGATAGAATAAAAACACAGGGGAATAGACCTCTATTAAACTGTGAAAATCCTAAGGAAGTTTTTGACGAGCTTCTGGATAAACGGGACAAAAATTATAGAAAAGCTGATTATACAATAGATACAAGTTCTTTAATACCTGAACTTGTCGCAAAAGAAATTCTAAGGAGTTTAAATGAAACCTTCGATATTAGTTCAAATACCACAGGACAATCTTAAATCATATCCTATATATATAGAAAAAGAACCGATTTGTAATCTGGCTGCCAAGCTTGATGAACAAACCGCAGGTCGCCGCAGATTGGTGGTTATCAGTAAAAAGGTTTATAAACTCTATAAAGCAGATTTCAATTTTGATAAAAACGAATTATTTATACTGAATGACGGTGAAAATCAAAAAAATATTCAAAATTATTTAAAAATTGTTGAAAAGGCGGTTTCTCTCGGACTTTCAAGAAAAGATGCCATTATTGCAATCGGTGGCGGAGTTGTCGGAGATTTGGCGGGATTTGTTGCTGCAACTTATATGCGTGGAATAGAACTTATTCAAGTGCCTACGACACTTCTTTCTTTTGTTGATTCATCGGTAGGCGGTAAAACAGGACTTGATTTGCCGAAAGCAAAGAATTATGTCGGTGCATTCTATCAACCGAGTATGGTATTTATTAATTTAAACTTCATTTTAACACTTGATAAAAGACAAATTCTCTCAGGTTATGGTGAAGTCTTGAAGTATGCATTTATTGAGGCAAGTTGTAAATCCGACAAATCGCATTTATTAATAGAATTTTTATCAATAGCTGCCGATCGTATATTGGATAACAATATGAATCTTCTTGAGCGTTTGATAAAGATTTGTTTGGAATTGAAAATATCCGTTGTTACAAAAGACGAAACAGAAGGTGGTTTACGCAAGGTATTAAATTTTGGACATACTTTCGGGCATGCACTTGAAACAATCACTGATTTTAAAAAATATACACATGGAGAGGCTGTTGTTTGCGGTATGGTGCTTGCTTTTGATTACGCATTAAAAATGAAAATGATTAATCAAACATACTACAATTTGGCTATGGATTTGATTGAAAAATACGGATTTAAGAAGGTTTATGATTATAAGTATGACAAGGCGAAGTTACTCCATATAATGAAATACGACAAGAAGGCAAATCAAGGTAAAATTACAATGATATTACCTAATAAAAAAGCTTCTGTTGTTGAATGTGAAATAGAAGACGAATGTAAGTTAATGGAACAGATTTAAGGGAGAGAAAATGGCAATAACATTGGATAAGAAACAAGGTTTAATCGCAGGGGACGGTTTGTTACCCGTAAAAATGGCGCAATATGCTAAAGATAACGGGTTTGAAGTTGTTGCAATTTCTCTTTCAAACGATAATTACAGAGAGCTGAAAAAATACTGTTCAAAAGTTTATTCTTTCTGTCCGGGTGAGGCTTTAAAAATCGAAGAAACTTTAAAAAATGAAGGGATTAAACAACTTACATTTTTAGGAAAGGTAAGCAAAAGTATTCTTCTTAAACGTCCTAAATTTGATAAAAAAGCCGTTGAATTTTTAAAAAATGCCGTTCGTCTAAATGATGATAAAGTTATGCTTATGATAATCGAAGAACTTGAAAACATCGGTGTAACAATTATTGACCAGACAACATTTATTAAAAATCTTATGATACCGTCAGGTGTGTTAGGAAAAGTTCAACCGACAAAAGAACAGGTTGAGGACGTGAATTACGGCTATTGGCTTGCAAAAGAAACGGGAAAACTTGATATAGGACAGTCCGTAGTAATCAAAGACAAAATGATTATGGCTGTTGAAGCTATTGAAGGTACGGATAAATGTATCAGACGCGGTTGTAAACTGGCAAAAAAGGGTGCTTGTATTGTAAAAGTTGCAAAACCTAATCAGGATAAACGTTTTGATATTCCTGCAATAGGGCTTAGAACACTAAAAACAATGAAAAAATATAAGGCAGGACTTATTGCTGTAGAAGCCGGAGAAACAATTATTGTTGATCAGGAAGCCGTTATCAAATATGCGGATAGAAATAATATAGTTATAATGGCGGTATAATCTGTGAAAAAGCTTTTTATTATAACAGGTGATTATTCGGGAGATATACATGCCGGAAGGGTTGCAGAAATCCTAAAACAACAGAATCCCGATATAATAATTGAAGGTATTGGCGGTGATAACCTTCGTAATGCAGGTGTAAAACTTTTTACAAATCAGTCCAAAATGGGTGCGGTAGGACTTACCCCTAAAATATTATTTGACCATATTACACTTGGAAAACGTGTTGTAGATTATGTTACAAAAGAGTTTAAACCTGATATGGTCTTGTTAATTGATTACGGTGCGTTTAATTTGAGTGTTTCAAAGTTTTTTAAACGTGCAAGTATAAAAACTTTTTATTATATCCCGCCTCAAGTATGGGCAAGCAGAAAATGGCGTATAAATACAATTAAAAAGAATATTGATAAGGTGCTTTGTATATTTCCGTTTGAGGTTGAAATGTATAAATCATACGGGATTGAAACACATTATTGCGGGCATCCTCTTGTGAAACAGCTTCCTGAAAAAGTGAATCGTGATGAGTTTTTTGAAAAACATGGTCTTGATAAAACAAAAAAACTTGTTTCAATTTTTCCTGGTTCCAGAGAATTTGAGTTGAGTAATCTGATGAAAATATTTATAAAAGCTGCGGGTATTCTAAAATTAAAACATCCTGATATTCAGTTTTGTGTTTCCCACGCACCAAACCTTTCGGATGAAGTGTACAGCAAGTATTTAAGACATTCTGATTTCAGAGTTATAAAAGGCGAAAATCAAGCCTTGTTGAGTGTTTCTGATGCGCTTATCCTTGCATCGGGAACTGTGGCTTTAGAGGCAGCACTTTATCAAGTCCCTATGATTATTGCATACAGAGGACCATGGTTGTTTTATTTAGTATACTTGCTTGTAAGGTGTATAAAGATGGTTTCACTACCTAATATAATTCTCGGAAAAATAACGGTTCCCGAGCTTACACAAGGGAAATGTACAACCAAGAATGTTGTTGAAGAAACAGAAAAAAATCTCTATGATGAAAATGTTAGAAAAATACGTATTCAAGATTTAGGAGAAGTTAAATCAAAACTGTCCGATAAATACTCAGCAGAGGAAGTTGTAAAAGAAATTACTAAGAATATTTAGTTTTGTTAAGTTTTTTTTATTTGTTGAAATTTAAGCTATTTAATTAACTTTATATATGTGTAAAGTACTAATTATAAGAGAGTGTAAATATGGCAGTTGATCCAGTAACAGGTGTATCTCCGACAACAACCACTAATCCGCCATCCGGAAATGGTGGTGGTGCAATTGATTATACAAAAATGACTCCTCAGGAGATTCTTGAAGCTGAAAAAAATGGTGAAACCATTCCTCCTGAAATTTTAAAATGGGCAAAAGAAAATCCTGACAGCAAAATTACTTATGCTGGATCACAAGGAGGAGATGGTAACAATGCAACTGAAGAAAATGATGCAGTTGCATATTCAGAATTTCTTGATAGTGCAGGAGTAAGTTTAAAAGAGCAATGTAAAATGTTTACTATGATTTCTGAATCTATGGAGAGACGTGACTTGCAGAATGTTGTCCAAATGGCTCCATATACCCAACAGGTTCCAGATGATGAACAAACCGGAAATAACGCAACAAGTGAAGTTGAAAAAGTCTTAGGAGATATAAATAAAGAGGTTAAACAATCTTTCAAAAGTCTCATTGGAGGTAGAAGTTTTTTTGATGGAATGAGATTTTTCTCTGCTCTAAAAGCCGGAGCATCCGGAGAATTAACAACAATTAACGAATCTTTATCCCAAATTCAGGATATTCTTGACGGATCAATTGCAGATGCCAAAGAATCTAAACAGTATGGTGAAGAAACCGGCCGACTTGGTAAAGAATTAAAGAGTAATTCAAAATGGTGGAGATTCGGCAGAAAACATGTAGCTAGTAGGGCAATTGAACAAGGTGATTTAACTGTTAAAATGTCCGAAAGAACAAATAAACTTGCTGAAGCCATAGCAAAAGATAACGGAATTGCATTAAAACAAACCGGTGATAATATTAATACTGTTAACGGAGCTGAAATACCGCCTGAAGATAATTCAGGAACCAATCCTTCAAATTCTGACGGAGGCAATCCACCACCTCAAAATCAATAAAAAACAGCTCATATGAGCTGTTTTTTTATATACTGTTCTTTATTTTAATTAAGCATATTGTATTCCGGCATTGTCCATTAAATTTTTAACTTGATTGTTGGTCTGATTTAGTCTATTAGCTTTTTTTTCTGCTTCATTCAGGAATCTTAAACTTCCATTTTTAAAGACAAATGGTTGAGAAGTTGTTATATTATTTACTTGTCCGATTTCCTTAGCGGCTTCTGAATCTACAATAGTTGCAGCTAAAGCTTTACGATGTTTTGCTTTTCGAAGAATAATATCTACAGGATTATCTTTTTGACGTTCAAATGCTTGTTGTATTTTTGTAAAAAAGTTGTTTTTACTTTTTTCTCCAAGCGCGAGAGCCTGTCTTTTTATAATAGGAGCCGCAGACGGATCTATCTTCAATGCCATTCCAAAACTCGGATTATTTCTTTTAGGAGTACAATTTGAATTGCTATTAATTGCGGGGTTGATACTTAACATAATGATTCCTTTCCTTTTTTGTATTACTCTTGTTTAAAGACTCCTAAAGAAAAAATTTGCGCTTATTTTTTATATATTTTACAAAATTTTACATAAAAAACGGCAAACATTGTTTGCCGTTTTTATTTCTAATACTCCTTGTAGGTGCATTTTATAGATTATGCAGCAGGGGTTTCACCTTTGCTGAAGAAACCTTTAACTGCATTCCATGCTGTAGTTGCATTGTCTGCAATAAATCTACCGGCAGTATCAAGTTTGCAAGCTTTTGCTGCGCTATCTGCCCATTTAGTCACTTTACCTACAAATTTAGTTGTATCTGCTTTTTCTGCTAATTTTGATAAAGCTTCAAAACCGCCTTTGCCATGAGTAACACCTAAAGCAACTGCGACTGCTGCCGCTGCAGCAACAAGACCACCGATAACCTTTAACGCCGTATGTTTTTTCTTAGGTTTAACAGGTTGGTCTACAACAGGGTTTTGAGTAGTCCTAGTTTGAGCTTGAGGTTTATTAATAATATCTCTAGCTGACGTTGTTGAGTTTGCTCTAAAAGAAATTCCACTTACCATAACACACCTCCAAGGGTTATTTCATAATCTACACATGTATATAAAAACAGAAAATACATGTTTTTTGCCTATTTTTTGTTAATTGTAAATATTTTGTTACAAAACATACATAAATTACTGGAACTATCATAAACTCCATGAGAAGATTTTATTGTATGGAAACTAATACAGAAACAAATGAAGAATTGTCCAAATTATATATGGCAACCTTTCGTAAGGAGGATTTATACCCCCTGTGGGATAGGTGTTCTTCAATAACTAATGCCAATCTTAGAGCTCGTATGGTTGCAAACTTGTTTAGTGCGGCGGCGGCTTGTAAAATTCTTTTTCAACTTGGAGTTCAGACTGATACAAGTATTGCTATGCAAGAAATCCCATCAATATTATCAAAATGGGATATATCAGAAGTCTACGTAAACGATTGCAGAATTTCTGTTCGTTACAGTTTTGGGGATTATAAATACTTCATTCCTAAAAAACACGAAAGATACGGACTTTTCGGAGATTTGTTTATGTTTGTCAGGATTTCCGAAGATTTGAAACTGGCAAAATTAGAAGGTTTTTTACCTTGTAAGAATATTAATAAATCAAATTCAGATTCTGAAAATTATTATGTTCATTCAGATGATTTAAATTCTCTTGAAGAAATCACAAAATATCTCAATATTAAAAAGCCTGAAGAAAATATTGAAGAAGTTAAGAAATGGCGAAAACACATTATTGAATACATTGAAGGCAGGCTTGATAATAAGATTAAATTCTTTAAACGGTTGGCAACTTCAAGATTTTTGCGTCAAGATATGATTAAGATTGAAAATTCAGAACATATTCTTAATCAATTAGCTGACAAAGAAGATATTATTCGTCAGGAAATAGACAAAGATATTGAAAATATTGAACGTCTTGCTGCTGCGTTTGAGCAATCAAGAGAAAATATCCTTTCATCTTCCGATTCAAAAAATTTCAAAATCGAGTGCGCTCGTTCCAATTTAGAAAAATTGTTTAACGCTTCACCAAGTCGAAATGTTGAATTGGAAAATATACAAAACAAAACAACAGAGGAGGTAATGGATACCCTATTAACTCCTTCTGCAACTACTATTCAAAAAGATACACTTCCAATGACGGCAGTTCTAGGAGCTTTTAGAGTTTTTGGTGCATTGATTTTATTGTTTTTAATCGTGGGTGCGGTTTTTTGCATAAATGATTATCCAAGATACACAACTAATACTTCTTATTCTGTTATAAATTCGCACAAAGTTACTGTTGTTAGAAAGAAGCTTTCAAAGATTAAAAACAAACTATTTAAATTTGTTGGTTTAAGTGATAAATAGTATGATTTCGCTTTATTACTTGTAACAAGCGAAACAAACAACCTATGGAACACATCTGCTTGAAATTAACTCTCGATAATCTAAACTATTGCCTACTTTTTTAATAAAATTTAAAAAATAATTTTGACTTATACAAAAGCATAATTATATACAAATATAGGGTAGTACATACAGAGGATTTTAACTAACATTCCCTAATAAAAATCCATGTTGTACCGATAACTATAATAGTTTAACTAATGAATTAGCGAGGTAGCAAATGAAGATTAACGGTGGAGTCAGGTATTGTGAACTCGGAGTGAGGTCATCAATCAGGGCAATGCAAGTAGCAACGGAACTGCTTGGTATAACCAACGAAAACGTTAACGGTTTCGATAAAATCGGATACCAGAGAAAGGATGCGGTTGTATCTTCTTTTGCTGAATATCTTGGTGTAGACGGTATTTCCAGAAACGTCGACGATAAAGTCGGACGTATTATGGTATCGGAAAAACCTTTAGATATCGCACTTGCAAACAAAGGATATTTCCAAATTCAAACCCCTAACGGTGTTCAATTAACACGTGACGGAAGGTTTAAATTGGATAAAAACGGCTATCTTTTAACACTTGAAGATAACAATGTTTTATCCGATAGCGGTGTTCCAATCAAGCTTCACAGAGTACCTGAAGACCTCAAAGAAGTTGTTGTCAACAGAAAAGGTGTTGTTAGCGTATTCAACAGTCAATCAAGAAAACTTGAAGCCGTTGCGTGTCTGGGTATTGTTGATGCAAACGGTATGGCAGTTATGAATCCCGATGTTAAACAAGGGTTTAACGAATATTCTAACGTATCATTACAGAACGAGTTTTTGGCGGTTATGCCTACCATTAGGAACTTTGAAGCAAACAGACAAATGTTTATTATGAACAACACTAATATGCAAAAAGCTATAAGCCAATTAGGTTCAGCATCATAAGGAGATAACAGAGTATGTTTAACGCACAAGCAATAGTAAGAAGAAGTATTAATAACGCAACTAACCAATTTGATAGGCTTGCATACGTAGGTAATAACCTTGCAAACTACAATACAAGCGGGTATAAGTGCGTACGTTTTGAACAAATGCTCAAAGAATGCGGATATATAGAAGGTGCGATAAGAACTGATTCAAAACAAGGTTCAATCAGAATTACTGACAATCCGTATGATGTTGCAATTGATGGACCGGGATATATTCCTGTAACATCTCCTGACGGCGAAACTCAATATACGAGAGATGGTGCGTTTAAAAGAGGTGCAGACGGCTATTTGTACACACTTGATGATTGGATTGTAGGCGACGGTATAAAATTCCCGCCAAACTGTTATAAGTTCCAAATAAAATCTAACGGCGACATTATGAGCTATGATGAGGCAGGTTCTCCGGGTAAAAAGGTCGGGACAATCCCTCTTGTAACCTTTGATGCTCCTGAAGAACTTGAACAAGGTGTTTACAATAAAATGGTCGCAACACCTGACTCGGGGCAACCGAAATTGGTTCTGCATCACGAGAGATTTAAACAAAATTGTTCTGAAAATTCTAACACAAATATATATGCGGAAGTTAATGATATGTTAAGACTTAATGCTTCAATGATTGCAAGTATGCGTCTACTTAAAGTTGCTGACGACATGTATAACAAAGGTATCAATATCAGAGAATAGGAGTTTAATTAAAAATGTCATACGCAAGTTTAGACAGTATTGGAAAAACATCATTAGCACTTGGTTTGATTGCACAACAACAAAGAGCATTGGGTGCAAATATCGCAAACGTAGATACTCCTGGTTATGTAAGACAACATTTAGATTTTGCATCATATCTTGGGTGTGGTGAACTTGAAACAAAACTTGCTCAAAAGATGGGTCCTTGTCCTGTATTTCCTGATTATGAGCAAGAGGAAATCAATCCTGCAAACGAATTAACAGAAATGCAGAAAAACGCAATTCTTTACTCAATGGCATCAAGAAGAATGTCTAATATTATTACACAAATGAAAACAGTTATAAACGTAGGAAAGTAGGTGTATTATGGGTATAATGGAATCAATGGATATAGGCTCAAAAGCCCTAAAATGTCACGGTATAAGACTAGATATTCACGCAAAAAACATAGCAAATATTGATACTCCTAACTATGTAAGAAAAATTCCTATCCTTAATGCAACCGATGAAAACTCGTTTGCTGCGGTTTTGGGACAAATGAAAAACGATGTTTTCGGAACAGGTACGCTTCCTTATCTTCACGGTGGTGTAACTTTCAACGGTGTTATTGAAGACCCGACTATCGGAGATAAAATTTATCGTCCGGGACACCCTGATGCCGATGCAAACGGCTATATACGTTCTTCTAACGTAAATGCAATGGTTGATATGGCAGATGCTGTTCTTGCACAACGTGCGTATGAAGCTAACCTTGCCGTAATTAACATTACAAAATCAATGGCGACAAAAGCCGTTGATATCGGAAGATAGTGATAAACTAAATCTTAAAAATAATTTATAACATAGCAAAGACTCAAAGATATACATACACCTTATTATAATGGAAAAATCAAACCGTTTATTGACAGGCAGCGGAACTAACCTCTGCCTTTTTTATTTTGTATTTTCCGGTTTTTCGGTTATTGTTTTCTCTGCACTCTTTGTATTTTCAGCCTGTATAGCTTTCTGAACGGCTTTTTCCAACTTTACTTCTGCGATTTTATCTGCACGTGCTGCCCGTTTTTTATTGATATTATTGTCAAGTAACCCGAATAAACCTTTGGTAATATTTGATGAAAGTGCGACAACACCGCTTGCTAATGCAACAGCTCCTATTATTTTACCGGGTGTATTTTTAAAGAATTGCATCTTACCAAAAACTTTGTCTGCAAGTTTTGTTGCGTTACACATATATTCATCAGTACGCAACCAACCTAATGCAACTATAGAAGCTGCACCACCGATAGTGCCCCCGAAATTTCCCCATGAATTTGTTTTTTTATAGGGATTACCCTTTGGAGTCAAATCGATTTTTTCGGAAGGTTGTCCTTTCCCTGCAATATGCCCTCTAAAATTAGTATTTGATACGTTATTAATCATGTTTACACACCCTTTCACTTAGAATAAAATAGGAAAATAAAAAAAATTGTCAGTTTATTAAATAAATGTTACAAAAACAATAACTAACAAAAAGACCGGCTTTCGCCGGTCTTTTGAAATATCTGAAAATAAAGATTAACGTTTTGAGAATTGGAATCTCTTACGTGCTCTTTTTCTACCGTATTTCTTACGTTCTTTAACTCTTGGGTCTCTTGTTAATAAACCTTCAGAACGTAAAACTGCTTTGTATTCTTCGTTAGATTTTAACAAAGCTCTTGCTATACCATGACGGATTGCACCTGATTGAGAAACAACACCACCGCCTACTGCTTTAACTTTTACGTCGTATTTTTCTTGGTTATCAGTTAAAACAAGCGGTCTGTATATCATCATTTCAACAGCAGGTCTGTTTCCGATATAAGCAGCCAATGTTTTACCGTTAACAAAAATTCTACCTTTACCTTTTACAAGTTTTACTATTGCGATAGAAGATTTTCTGCGGCCTGTTGCCATAATTTCGTTAGATTGTGCCATTATTTAGCCTCCTTTTCTATCACGATAGGTTTTTGAGCAGCATGTGGATGCTCAGAACCTGCGTAAACTTTTAATTTAGTAAATTGTTGAGCACCTAAAGTGTTATGTTGTAACATACCCTTAACTGCTTTTTCAATTAATTTTGTTGCGTCTTTTTCTCGAACTTCTTTTACGGAAGCTGCTTTTAACCCACCCGGATATCCTGTGTGGTGATAATAAATTTTATCAGTTTCTTTATTACCTGAAACTAAAACCTTCTCAGCGTTAATAACTACAACGAAATCGCCTGTATCAACGTTTGGAGTGTATTCAGGTTTATTCTTTCCTCTTAAAATATTAGCTATTTTAACAGCTAAACGACCTAATATTTCGCCTTCGGCATCTATTAAGTACCATTTTCTTTCAACTTCAAGAGGTTTTGCTGAATATGTCTTCATGCTTTATTCTCCGTTTATTTTTAATAACTTACTTTAACTAATGTAAGTCCGTAAGGACTTACTGTCTTGCCCGCTTTTGTGCGGTCTTTTGAATCCAAAACCTCAAGCATATGCTCAGGGTTCAGATTGTGTCCTTCTATTTCCAGAAGGGTGCCGACGATTGTTCTTACCATATTGTAGAGAAACCTGTTCCCTTCAATATCAATAACAACCTTATCACCACATCGTTTACACTCTGCACGTGATATAAAACAAATTTTGCTTGGGTTTAGCGTTCCGGCACTCTTAAAACTTGAAAAATCGTGTTCCCCTAAAAGATAATTTAAAGACGTTTGCATCCTCTCAATATCTATCGGATACTTAATACGCATCAAATCCCCGTCAAAAGCATTTTTACATCTGCGATTTATAAACTCATACGTATAATGCCTTGATACTGCTGATTTTTGAGCGTGAAACGTATCGGGAACAACCTTCAAGTCTGATACCGAAATATCAGGCGGAAGAATCTCATTCAGACTGTAAACAAAGTTTGAAGCAACAATATCTTTGTCTAAATCAAAATGAACCGTCTGCCCTGTTGAATTAACTCCGCTATCGGTACGTCCGGAAAAAATTGTTTTTATCGGCCGATTATTGTCTACGGGGCAATTATTTGCCCCATATATCAAAGTACAAATTGCTTTTTCCAGTTCGCCCTGTATTGTCGGCTTGAACTCTTTGCCGGATTTGAGTTGTATCTGACTTCCGGAATAGTTTTTACCGATATACTGAACCAGAAAGGCATATCTCATTCAATTATACCAATTGAATTAATGCCATTTCAGTAGCATCACCACGTCTTGGAGGCAAGCGATAAATTCTTGTATATCCGCCTTGACGTTCCGAATACTGTTTGGAAATAACACAGAAAAGCTTTCTTAACACAGTTTGAGGAGCTAATTTCTTACCTTCTTCAACTGCATCAAATACTTCCGCTGTTTCTAAATCCATGTATTTGCCTGTTTCTTTATCATAGATAAACTTAGCAGCTTGTCTTCTTGAGTTCAAGTCACCTTTCTTTGCCAAAGTGATAATACCTTCTGCGTATGGTCTTAAAGCTTTTGCTCTAGCCATAGTAGTTTTTATTTCACCGTGAACAAAAAGTTCGGTAGCCAATGAACGCAACAAGGCCTTTCTTTGGTCTTGAGCTTTGCTAAGAGTATGTTTCTTACATTGGTGTCTCATTTTTTTGTTTCCTTATATCTTAATTTACTATTAGTTTTCTTCTCCGATTAGAACACCGTTTTCATCCATCTCAGGATTTGGTGCTAAATCAAGTCCATGTTCGTGCAATCTTTCAATAACTTCATCTGAAGATTTCTTACCGAAATTCTTGATGTTTAATAAGTCGTGTTCAGATTTTTTCAACAATTCAGACATTGAATTGATACTTGCACGTTTCAAACAGTTGTATGCTCTTACAGAAAGTTCAAGTTCTTCAATAGTGATTGAAGGTGCATCTTCTTCTTCAACAACTTCTTCTTCAACTTCTGTTTCTTCAGCAGAATATGTTTCAATTACAGGAGCTGTACCTGTGATTGAAGCGACTTGAACGAAGTGTTCAATAAGAAGGTTAGCAGCTTGAGACAATGCTGTTGTAACATCAACAGTACCGTTTGACCAGATTTCCAAAGTTAATTTGTCAAAGTCGATAGAACCGCCGACACGAGTGTTTTCTACATCGTACTTAACACGTTTAATCGGCATGAATGTTGCATCGATAGGTAATACATCAATAGATGCCATATCGTTTGCTACACGTGGAACATCATTTGCAACATAGCCTTTACCTGTTTCTACGGTAAATTCTGCGTGGAAACTGCCGCCATCTGCGATTGTACAAATTAACCAGTCAGGATTTACAACCTTAACACCTGCAGGTAATTGAATATCACTTGCCAAAACAGGACCCGGTTTGTCGATATCAATTCTTAATGTTTGGATATCTTTTGATTCTGTTTTTATAGCCAAACCTTTTAAGTTTAACAATACGTCAACTACATCTTCCAATACGCCCGGAATAGCTGTGTATTCGTGAGTAATACCTTCTATTCTTGCTGATGTAACTGCTGTACCTTCAAGGCTTGAAAGTAAAACACGTCTCAATGAATTACCTATTGTAATACCAAAACCTCTTTCCAACGGTTCGATTACAAATTTACCGTATTGGGAACCGTCTGAACTTGTTGCAGTGTTTACAGTTTTTATTTTTAATTCCATGTTTAAATTTCTCCTATCAATTCTATTATTTAGAATAGTACTCAATTACAAGTTGTTCTTTGAAATCAGGATCCAATTCATCTCTGTTTGGAAGTCTGTCAAATGTAATCTTTAACGCATCACTGTCAACTGTAACCCAGTTTGGTGCGCACGATAAATCAATTAAAGACATAACTGATTTTAAATAATCAGAGCTTTTAGCTTTTACTGCAACAACATCACCTGCTTTTAACAAGTATGAAGGAATATCAACCTTTTTACCATTAACAGTTACGTGACCGTGATTAACAATTTGTCTTGATTGTTTTCTTGTTACACCAAAGCCTGCTCTATATAATACGTTGTCAAGTCTTGATTCTAAAATTTGTAAAAGAATTGTACCTGTAACGCCTTTTTTACGAGCTGCCGTATTGTAATATTTTGCAAATTGTTTTTCAGATACCAAATATGTGTATCTGATTTTTTGTTTTTCTGCTAAGTGAATAGCATATTCAGAAAGTTTTTTTCTTACAGCACCATGTTGTCCTGAAGCTGTTTGTCTCATAGAAGATGTTAATTTTCTATTGGACAAATCTTTAACTTTTTTATTTCTAAAAAGTTTGTTACTTGGTCCGGTATATCTTGCCATTTTTTTCTCCTTTTCTTTTGCGAGGCATCTATGGTTTGTGCTTTTGGCGAAGCTCAAGCCCTCGCGGTTACTTAATGTTGAAAAGTGCTCAAGTCTTATAACTTAATCACTTATCAATTTTTACTATACTCTACGTTTTTTAGGTGGACGACATCCATTGTGAGGGATAGGTGTTACGTCCTTGATTAATGTGATTTCAAGTCCTGCTGCTTGGATTGCTCTGATTGCAGTTTCACGACCTGAACCCGGACCCTTGATATAAACTTCAACTTTTTTCATACCTTGATCCATTGATTTTTTAGCTACTAATTCTGCAGCTGATTGTGCTGCAAACGGAGTACCTTTTCTGGCACCCTTAAAACCGGTAGCACCTGCTGTAGCCCATGCTATAGCATTACCTTGCGTATCGGTAGAAGTAACGATTGTATTGTTAAATGTTGACTGAATATGTACAACACCTTGCAATACATTCTTCTTTTCTTTTTTCTTTGTTTTTTGTGGTCTTGCCATTTCTATTTCCTCTATATTAATTAGTTATCTATTTTTTCTTAGCTACTGCGCCGTTTTTCTTACCGCGTCTTGTTCTTGCGTTGGTTTTTGTTCTTTGACCTCTGCAAGGAAGGTTTCTTTTGTGTCTCATACCTCTGTATGAGTTAATTTCTTGTAAACGTTTGATGTTCATTGTAATTTCACGACGAAGGTCACCTTCAATGTGATAATTAGCCAATTCGTTTCTTAAAAGTTTAATATCTTCATCAGTTAAATCATCTGTTCTTAAATCAGGTGAAATTCCTGTTGCTGCTAAAATCTTTGCACTTCTTGTAGGCCCTATGCCAAAAATGTAAGTAAGCGCTATTTCAATTCGTTTGTTACGAGGTAAATCTACCCCTGCCAGTCTTGCCATTCTAATTTTCTCCTTTTCTGTTGTTAGATTTTTTTGTGTAGGAGGCATAAATACTTCCTCCCCACCGATATTTATAAGCCTTTCGGTTAGGCCCGGATATTATTAAATTATCCTTGTCTTTGTTTGTGTTTAGGGTTTT
>CAMDZX010000029.1 GCA_945910925.1 uncultured bacterium
TTTCACCTGTTAAATCAACATGTAAAACTTCACGTTTCTCGTCAATTTTTGTTGATTCTATTAAATCAATAGCCTTTACTCTTGCCTTCTTCAATACAGAAGTCTTATCAGCCGCATCAATAAGTCGGAGAGCCTCTTTGTATTTTCTTTCTGCATCGCCCGAATTAATTTCACGTGCTCTATAATAAGATAATACCGTATCCAATTCATCAATAACAAAAATTTTTCTTATACAAATATTTATCGCTCTGATTATTTGAATAGGATTATTCTTTCCCGTGAGATTTTTTAAAAACCTATACAATCCTCTAAATCCGTCATACAAAGAAAGTTCTACATAATTTGCTTTGTAACCCATTTCTGCAAGAGTAGTTTTTATATTGTTTCCGTATTCACCAAGTCTACATATGCCGGGAGAAGTAATCATAGCAACATAATCTGCACCGCCTTCTATTGCTTCAATAAAATTACCCAATATTAACTTATATGGTAAACATATTGCCTCAGGTGAATTTTTTGTACCCAATGATAATGTTCTTTTACTTGTATAAGGAGGAATATATGCTTCAAATCCGACCTTTCTCAAAGCCGCAGACCAAGCAATAGATATTGTCCCCATATGTGGAAATGCAACCTTTAATTTTTTCTTTTTAGCCATTTTTTTCGCTTTCATATTTCAAATCAGGATGTCTTGCTGCCAGTGTTTCATCAACCTTCTTTATGACGGCATTATGCGGTGCAGAAGTCAAAAGTTCAGGATTTGTTTTAACTTCCTCAGCAATCTTTAACATAACATCTATAAATTCATCAAGACGTTGTTTTGCCTCTGTTTCAGTAGGTTCAATCATCAACGCTTCATGCACAATAAGCGGAAAATAAACAGTCGGCGGATGGAATCCATAGTCCATTAAACGCTTTGCAATATATAGGGTAGATGCACCTTCATGTTTTTGTTTTTCTCCGCATATAACAAACTCATGCATACAATGTCCGTCATATGCAACATCATATACGCCTTTTAATTTTTCCATAATATAATTAGCGTTTAAAACTGCATCTTCTGAAACTTTTTTGAGGTTAACACCCATCATAAGAATGTATGCATAAGCCCTAACAAGGATTCCGAAATTACCGTCAAAAGCCTTAACTTTACCGATTGAGTCAGGTAAATCATAATTTCTGTAATACTTTTCACCATCAAATTCAATTATAGGTTTTGGTAAAAACGGTTTTAGTTTTTCAACAACACCAACGGCTCCAGCACCGGGTCCACCACCGCCATGAGGAGTTGAAAACGTTTTATGAAGATTCATGTGACATACATCAAAATTCATAATTCCGGGATTTGTATGACCCATAATTGCATTCAAATTTGCACCATCATAATAAAGCAAAGAACCGTTTGCATGCATCAAATCTGCAATTTCTAAAACATCTTTTTCAAAAAGTCCCAATGTATTAGGGTTTGTCATCATAATTGCAGCAACATCAGAATTTAATAAGGATTTTAGATGTTCAACATCAACAAGTCCGTTTTCGTTTGAATTAACTTGAATAATCTCAAAACCACACATCATTGCACTTGCAGGATTAGTACCGTGTGCCGAGTCAGGAATAATTACTTTTGTACGACTTTCGCCGATAGATTCAAAGTATTTTTTTACAATCATCATTCCTGTTAACTCACCATGCGCACCTGCTGCAGGTTGAAGCGTAACAGCAGACATACCTGAGATAACACACAGAGCCTTTTGAAGATTATACATTAACTGCAACGCACCTTGAGAATCAGAATCGCCCATCAACGGATGTAAATCAGTGAATCCTTCCAATGATGCTAAGTATTCATTAACTTTTGGATTGTATTTCATTGTACAAGAGCCAAGAGGATACATTCCTGATTCTACACAAAAATTACGATCGCCAAGCTCTTTATAGTGACGCATAACTTCAAGCTCGCTAAGCTGAGGAAGTCCGATAGTCCCCTCTCTTAGAAACTCCTCTGAAACCCCCTTTGGGAAATCAATATCACTACCTAATCCTACCCCATCAACATTGTTTGATTTTTCAAAAATTATTTTCATTTTAAATCCTGTCTTTGTAGTTCTCTGCGGACTTTATCCAAAGCATTTTGAATAATCCGTGAAATTCTTGATTGCGAAATATTAAATTCTACAGCAATATCCTTCAATTTTTTATCTTGAAAGAATTTTGCTTCAACCAAACCTCTCTCTCTTTCCGGCAGATGAGAAATAGCAACAACAATACGATTTTTCAATTCTTCAAACTCTGCTTGATCCTCAGGTGAACGCGAATTATCTTTTATCAAAACGGGATTCTCGGCATCTGCCATTTCTTCTACGGATAAAATGGACTTATATACAGTTTCTCTGATTTCAGAGTTATTAACAGGTATATTATTTTTTAAAGTATACCACTTATAACGCCTTCTTACTTCGTTTCTGACTGCCCACTTGATAGCTTTTGTAAGATAAGCATTATTGTATAACTGCGGATTTTTATTATTCAAAATTATATACACAGTATGGGTTGCAAGATTGACAATATCAGAATATTCAATCAACCCATAAGATGAAACTTTTGAAAACTCTACCTTCGAAACAGTTTCTATTAAATTTGTATAATCTTTTAAATTAAATTTTGTATTACTTGTAGTATCCACTGTACTGTCCATAAGCATATAATATCAGAAAATATTTATTTAAACAACTATTGCAGAAGGTTTGAAAATATCTACAAATTCAAATTTAGAGGAATCAAAAACACCCTTGTCCGTTATCTTTAATTCAGGTATAACAGGCAATGAGAGAAAAGCCATAGACATAAACGGATCATCAATTTGACACCCTATACTTTTTGCAGCATTATTCAACTGCATGCTTTTTGCAACAACCGAATCAAAATCTTCATCAGAAATTAACCCTGCAACCGGCAGAGGAAGATGTGCCAAAATTTCTCCGTTATTAACAACTATTTTCCCGCCTTGAGATTTAATAAGCTCAACTGCTGCAGTATACATATCACTGTCATTCGTTCCTATTACAATCATATTATGTGAGTCATGCGCAACCGTAGATGCCATTGCTCCGGATTTCAAATTAAAACCTTTAACAAATCCTTTACCGATATTTCCGCCTGCTCTGTGTCGCTCTATAACACAAATTTTTAGAGTATCAGAGTCTACATTACTTTCAGCAAATCCGTCTACAACAGCGATTTTAGAAGTCACACTCTTGGTTATAAGTTGATGAGGTATAACTTCAATCGCTCTAACCGTATCTGATTCGGCTTTTATTTTGAAATCTTCATACTTAATCCACTTAACATTGACAGAACCTCTGACTGTCGGGATATTATTCTCCTCAATATCAGAAATTAATTTTCCGCATTGTGCAACAAGTTTTCCACTCTTGAATACCATATCAGGCTTGAATGAAACCAAATCGGGTAATACTACAAAATCTGCTTTATACCCGGGCGCAACTGCACCAAGATTTTGTATTTTAAAATATTCAGCAGTATTCAAACTTGCCATCTGAATGGCTTTAATAGGAGAAACTCCTGCAGTAACAGCAGTTCTTACCATAGAATTGATATGTTCGGGCAAGTCCTCAGGATGTCTGTCATCGGTTACAAAAATACATTTTCTTGTATTCTTCTCTAAAAGTATGGGCAATAAGGCTTCCAAATCTCGTGCTGCAGAACCTTCACGTATCATAAGATACATGCCTTTTCTTAGTTTTTCGGAAGCTTCATCAGGAGTTGTACATTCGTGATCTGATGCAACACCTGCCGCAATATATGCACACAAATCTTTATCAGAAAGACAAGGAGCATGCCCATCTATACGCTTTCCTTTTGATTCTGCAAGTTTTAACTTTGCCATAACATTTTTATCAAGTCCCAAGACGCCGGGGAAATTCATCATTTCAGCAATACCTAAAACCCAAGGCTTATCAATTAAAAGTGATAAGTCGTAACTATTTAAATCAAAACCTGAAGTTTCAAACGGAGTTGCCGGAACACAAGAAGGAAGCATCATAAATACATCCATAGGTAATCCCTGAACCGCTTCTCTCATAAAACTTATCCCTTGAAGCCCCAAAACATTTGATATCTCATGAGGATCAATAATTACGGTTGTTGTTCCTGCAGGAACAACGGCTTTTGCAAACTCTTTCGGGAGCAACATTGAACTTTCAATATGAACATGACCGTCAATGAAGGAAGGAGAAACATATGCCCCATTCAAATCAATTTCTTTTTTACCTGAATATCCTTTTCCGATACCTGCAATTACCCCATCGGCAATTGCTATATCGCCATCGTGAATTTCTTCTGATAAAACATTTATAATTTTAGCATTTTTTATAACCAAATCTGCTTTTTCTATACCGCGCGCAATATTAATAATTTTTTCAATATTTTTCTCTGCCATAAAATACCTCGATAACTTAAATTGACAGTATTTTAACATATAAAACAATTATGAACAAGAAGAAGAACAATGTTAATAAATGTAACAATAATAAATTTTACTAACAAAAAATATTTTTGAGGGGTATTACAATTAATGTTGATGACAACAAAAGAAAGGAATACAACAATGACAACACAAGTTCCGGCATGTAACGTACAAAATCAATATCCAAATTACGATTTTAAACCGAGTTATAATGCAGTTCAATTAAATCTTAGCCAACCAACACTTAATGTTCCACAAACTCAAGTTGCGCCTCAAGCACAACCTGTTGATGGTCAACAAAAAAGTTGGATTGCATAAGTTATATTAACTTTTGTAAATCAATAGAGAATTAAATAGCAATTTTTTTACGTTTGCAATCTTTATATACATGTGAACGTAGAAGTTATAGGAAAGGAAATGTTATGATTCAAGCCCCGCAAAATTATGGGATGCAACAACCGGCAGTACAACAACAAGTACGTCAGCCATCGTTTGCACCAAGTTACAATGCTGTTCAGATTAATTTAGATACACCTACATTAAATGCTCCTCCGGCAATGCCTTATTATCCGCCGGTAAACATGGGTCCGTATCAACCGCCTGTAGTTCCAACTCAACCTGCTAATCCGCCGGCACAAGTTCCTGAACCTGTGTTAGATGGCACAGCTCCGGCTCCAACTCAACCGGTTGATGTTAAACAACCTGATGAAAAAGGACCTGCTGATTTAGCTGACGAAGCATTTAAAGGTTTAAGCAGTGCAGATTATGATACACAAGCACTTGCAATGGAAGAAATTGCTAAAAAAGGTTTAAACAATCAAGCTGATGTAATTCCTTATGTTCAAGAAAATATCTTTGATAAGTTGATTGATATTATGAATGTTGATACAACTAATCTTCAAGGACCAACCGAACAACAAATTGCATTAAGAAACAAAATAGCTGAAAATGACAGAGCAAAGGAAGAAGCAGTAAAGGCAGGACAAAACCCTGATACAGTACAACTTCCGCACACATTAACAGCACAAGAAGTTGAAGAAGGAAACAAATTATCACCTTTGGAACAAGCAGAACGAAATAAAGAGTATGCAATGTTCACAACTTGTATCTTACAAAAAACATATGCAGATGAAGTATCCAAACTAACAGGAAATGTTCCTCCTGTAACCGAACTTCCTGGTTCAAGAGCAATTATCACGGCATTAAAGGATAATCCAAACCCTGATATGAGAATATCTGCAATTGATGCTTTGAGATATGTTGAAAGACCTGAATACAAAGAAGACTTAACAACATTATACACAATTGCTCAAACAGATGCTGATGCAAATGTTGCAGAAGCAGCAACTCAAGCTTTAGCAAGCTTAAATGAAGCAAAACCTCAAGAGCAAGCTCAGTAGCAAGTTCACAAAAATAAAATTTCCTTTCTAATAGTATAAAAGGCTTTGAATTAATTTTCAGAGCCTTTTTAATTAGCTAATAGCCAATCAAAAATATCATCATTATAGCGATTGTTTGCAGAACTAAATGGCAACACAACTCCGCCGAATTCTTTTTTTATATTTGTGATTACATTTAGAACTTTGTTTTTAGGAACATAATCAATTTTTGTTGCGATTGTAATAATAGGTAAATTATACGCATTTACCCATTCTCTCATTTGATAATCATTCTTCTGAATATCATGTCTTGAATCAATAAATTGAATTAAAGATTTAATTTGAGAACGATTTAAAAGATATTCTTCAAGATATCTTTGCCATTTAGCTTGAGCCTCTTTTGAAACCTTTGCATATCCATATCCCGGTAAATCCGCAATATGAAACTTGTCCGAAAAATTAAAGTAATTAATTAAGCGTGTTTTACCCGGAGTATTTGACGTTTTTGCAAGTTTTTTATTATTAGAAAGTGCATTTATAAAAGAAGATTTACCAACATTAGAGCGTCCCAAAAGCGGAAATTCAGGTAACGATGTATCGGGACATTGAGAAAGCATTTCTGCACTCTTAACAAATGTTGCATTCAAATATTTCATCTTTTCACCAATAAATTCTCGTTTTCTTTTGCTCTAACCCTATACGTAACTAATTTTAGAAGATTATAAACCTTCTCATTATTAACTACGGTAATTTGAGCATTTGTCTTTGTTAAATCAACATTTAAAGAAGTCTGCTTTGAAAAAATATTATCCTGAATATGAGCAATTTTAACAAAACCGTTTTTAAATAAACTCAGCGGTTCTCTTAAAAATATCTCAAATGTCTTAAAAATATTAATCATTTTTCTTAACGTAATTTACAGGTAATATTCCATAATTATCTACTGAAACTTGTTGTTTCTTTGCATTTTTTGTTTCTATTTTAGCAATCTTTTTATCAAGTTTTCTTGAATATTTGGCTACTTTCTTTATTTGTTTTTCATCATCAAGAGCGCCAAGGGCTACTTTGTAGCATTTACTTGCTCCATACCAATCTTTTTCTTTTTTTAGAAGTTTTGCAAGAGCCAAATTAGCATCAACATAATTTGGATCTGCTTTTAATGCCTTTTTCAAATATACTTTTTGGAAAAATTTATCTTTTTCTTTCTTAAAGTATACCGAATTCTTGTAGTTTAGGCGTGCATTATCAAGTGTACGTTTAATATATGCAACATTATTAATACCGTCTTGATTTTCAGGTTCTTTGTCAAAAACAAGAGTCAAAGCTTCAGAAGCATGACGGAATTGTTTATTATAAGTAAAGTATTCTGCAAGATAAAGATTGTTTTCTACTGACTTATCTAATTTTACAGCCTGAGTATAGATATTTCTTGCATCTCTATATTGTCCGAGAGCAAGAAATGCATCACCTTTTGTTAATAAATCCGCTATATTTTTATTTGGAGCAGAAACTATTTTCAAAAGAGCTTCATTTGACTCAACAGGACTATTAAATAACTTTGTAAGTTTTGATTTTGTCAGATACAATTCAAGGTTATTAGGGTCTTCAGCAATTGCCTTGTCAATATAAACTAAAGCATCAGCAAGCCTTTTATTTGAGCGGAACATTGTTTTATTCGCACTTTCTGTTGCAAGAGAATAATATGCTGAAACAATACCCTCAACAGATTCTGTCTTAAATTTATCAGACACAGACGTATAATAAGAAATAGCTTCTTCATACTGTCCTGATGACAAAAGCATATCAGCCAAAGAAAGTTTTACTGAATCATTATCATTTGTTATTGAATTACAAGTCTTTAATTCTTCTATTGCAAAGTCAATATCACCTCTTGATTCATATATTTTTGCGAGGTTTATATAAGGGGAAGTATATTCAGGCATGCAGAAGATAGATTTCTGAAATGCAGTTATTGCAGCAGCCTGATTTCCCTGTAAATTGTATATTTCTCCAATCAAGTTATATGCATATGGAGATTTTCTACTTAAATCCAAAGATTTATTGGCATAATAAAGAGCCTTATTTAAATCATCACGTTTTAATGCTACTTGAGCAAGATGATAATATACGGTTGCAGAAGAAGGATTTGCAATCTGAGCCTTATCAAAGTAAATTTCAGCCTTATCAATCTCGTTTGTTATATAAAAAACAGTACCTAAATTATCAAGAGCTGTAGAATATTTAGGAGAAAGAGAGATTGCTTTTTCAAAATTTTGTTCGGCTTTGAAATAATCTTCTTTTTTTAATTCTGCAACACCAAGAGCATTATATGCTCTTGCATTATTAGGATTAAGTTTCAAAGAATAGTTTAATTGATTAATTGCAAGATTAATTAATTCATCTCTTTTTGTTCTATATCTCATATCTGAAGTATCAATACGTTTCAGATATATTGCCGCTTGTGCATAGTAATAATCAGAAACAGTTAATGCAGAAGGCTTAACTGCATCAAGAATATCTTGTGCGGCATCTAATTTATCTTGCATAGTCAAAGATATTGCCGACAAGATCTTATATTGAACATCGTTACCGGCTTCTAAAATCTTTTTATCTGCAAGCTTGTAATCATTTGTTTCAAGCAACAAATTTATTTCCTCAAAACTTTTATCTGTTACATTATTTTTAACAGGAGCAGCAAGAGTAACATTTGACGCAACAACCAACGCTAAAACACCAAGAGTAATCTTTCTAAATTTCATATTTCAACCTCTACAACTATCATCAAACTTGAAATTATTGTATAATATACTGAAGTAAATTGCAATAACACACGGAGTAAATGACATGGGGTTAAATAACAAACAAAAACAATATATTGAGGAGTTTTCCACCTATTTATCTTTTGAAAAAAATTACTCCGAACATACGATAAAAGGTTATATTTCTGATATTATCAGTTTTGCTTTATGGCTAAATTCTGATTGTTTATGTGCAGATTTAGAAAAATTACGTGAATATTTGCATTTTATTCAAAAATTTAACTACAAAAAAACAACAGTACTCAGAAAAATTGCATCCATAAGGAGTTTTTATAAATATCTTTATAGGGAACAACTTTTGCAAAACAATCCCGCAGAAAGTTTAATTGCACCTAAAAAGGGGAAATCACTACCAAAATTTCTTACTGATGATGAAATGGAACAAATTCTTGATAACGTGCCTATATCAACTCCTGCGGGCTTTAGAAACAAAGCGATACTTGAACTGTTATGGGCGACCGGCATGCGAGTTTCCGAGTTAAGCGGTCTGAATTTTGGAGATTTGGAGCTTGAAAACAATGAAATAAGGGTTTTTGGAAAAGGTTCAAAGGAACGTATTGTTCTTGTATCATCAAGAGCAAAAAAATATCTGGAGCAATATATTCAAACGGCACGCCCGTTAATTATAGGTGCAAACGGTAAAACTCCAAGTATGTATGAGGATAGTCCTATATTTATAAACAATACGGGATACAGACTACAAACAAGAACAATAAGAAACGCAATTAATGAAATCGTAACAAGAATTCAACTTCCAAAACATGTTACACCGCACGTATTCAGGCATAGTTTTGCTACTCGTCTAATTGAGCATGGTGCCGATTTAAGGGTCGTACAAGAACTATTAGGACATGCAAGCATATCCAATACGCAAATATATACACACGTATCGGCACAACACTTGAAAGATGTTTATAACACCGCACATCCACACGCATAAACTATTTATTAAGACTTGCTTTCAAATTATCTGTTTTGGAATTAACCTCAAAAATCAAACGTGTTAAAGTCTTGAGTAATTTTGATTTGTCCTTAAATCTTGGAGTACCAAACCAAGAACGACCCTTTGCAGATTCAAGGAACTCATCTTTTAATAGAGTTATTCTCTTATTTATACGGATAGATAATATATCCTGAACTTCCGAAATATATATAAATAAATTTCCAAGAACCGATTTTGCTTTGTTAATATCATTCGACTTAATATAATCCATAAGCGGAAAAATAATTTTATAAATATTTTGGTAATATTCGAGAAGATACTGTTTTTTCTTGGGTAAATCTTCTGTCAAATATTTAACAGACTGTTTGTATCCGGAATCAATAAGTTTATTTCTCATAGCTTCAGACATATTAAAATCAATGATTAAAATATCACCTGTATTTATTCTTATATAATCAAAATCATCGCGTTTGCCGTACTTATCAATTATAAAATCTGTCGCAGCAGAAGTCATACAACTATATATAGCATTAAAAAAGTCCAGCGCATTATTATCAACCTTTTCGTACTCTCCTTCAAGTCTAAATTCCAGTATTCTGTTTGTACCAAGCTTTAAATTCTTAGAGAGCATCCATAAAGGCTTACTTTTTAACAAATCTCCATCAACAAGTTTTTTACCGTTAATCTCAGTCATAGTCATTAAGCCTGGCATACTACATGAGATTCGTACCGCTTCCGCAATTTCAAAATCAGGAGTTTCAAACTTAGAAAATTCCTGAGAATCAAATTTTACAAGATTTGTCGTATAAATCAGTAAGTCTTTATCAACATCAGCAAAAGTAATAGGCTTATTTTTTCCTTTTTTGTAATACTTGCCATAGAACTTTCTCTCAATATTTTCACGCATCCATTTTGTAAAAACTTCACCTTTACTCAAGGCAAACCCCTTATTTAGACCAAAATGTATATCTCTGAAAAGTTCAAAGTTAATTTTCATCAAAACTTCTTTTAATTCCTGATATGAATAACCGACTGCGAGCAATGCTGCAAAAATAGCACCAACGGAAGACCCTGCAAGTGTATCATATTTAATATTATTTTCCTGCAAAGCTTTTACGGCACCAATATATGCAAGTCCTCTAATTGCACCACCGCCAAATATACAGGTATATTTTTCTTCACGTCCCATAGGGCAATTATACAATATAAACAAATTATTGTGAATATGCTGCTGAGATTAAGAACATTTCAAATTATATAAATTCGGAAAGATATAATATCTAGACAAATTTTTTTTACTGTTATAGAATTGTATAGTTAGTTTAAGAGGATTTGTAATAATATGATGGATCAAATTGTAAAAGTTGTTTGGGATTTGAATGACAATTCAGAGAACAGATATCAGCTGGTATATGAAATAGCAGAACTGGCAAAGAAATTGGTTGATGAAACACAAATGAAAAAGAATCGTGAAGATTTTGGTTATGAAGATTTTTCAGAATCTTCATATAAAAAAGAAAATCCGGTAGAACACGCTATCATGGTTAAAGCTGCTGAAGCTGACGATGACAGACTTGTTGGTTAAGAGATTTATGAGTTAATAGGGCAGGACATTACTGCCCTATTTCTGTGTGTTTTGTTGAGGAGTGTAGTATGGATAAAAGTGTAGAGTTCATAAAAAATAAGATAGGGGAATTTAGCCCTGAAATAGCAATTGTATTAGGTTCAGGACTTGGAGATTTAGCCGATGAATACAATGAAATAGCCATTCCGTATGGAGACATTCCGGGTTTTCCTGTTTCTACCGTTCAAGGACACAAAGGACGCTTGGTTTTTGCACACATAAACGGTAAAAAAGTGATGATGATGCAAGGTCGATTCCACTATTATGAAGGTCATTCAATGCAAACAGTTACATACCCGATAAAAGTAATGAAAAAACTCGGGATAAAAACCGTTATCCTGACAAATGCCGCAGGTGGGGTTAATGTATATTTCAAACCTTCGGATTTGATGCTTATTACTGACCACATAAACATGATGGGCGATAATCCGTTAATTGGACCTAATGATGACACACTGGGAACGCGATTCCCTGATATGAGTGAAGTTTATACTAAGCAACTTAGAGAAATTGCTCACAGTTGTGCAAAGAAAATCGGTATAAACTTACAAGAAGGTGTTTATATGGCTTTGACGGGTCCTACATACGAAACACCTGCGGAAGTAAAAATGGTCAGATTTATGGGTGCGGATGCGGTCGGAATGTCAACAGTCCCGGAAGCTATTGTAGCAAGTTATTGCGGAATGAATGTCCTAGGTGTCAGTTGTATATGTAATTCGGCAGCAGGAATCAGTACGGTAGGACTTTCGCACAAAGAAGTTCTTGAAGCAGCGAATGCGGCAAAAACTAAATTTAAAGGTTTAATATTAGAAGTTATTAAAGAGATTTAGGAGAATTTATGTTAAAAGGACCGTTTTTAGACAGAAGTTGGATGGGACAGAATCCTGAGTATGATTCATCTGATATAGTTATGTTAGGAATGCCTTTTGACGGAACTGTATCTTATCGTTCAGGCTCAAGATTTGCACCTGAGCAAATAAGACTTGCAAGCTGGGGTTTAGAGGAGTATTCTCCTTATTTTGACAAACATCTTGAGGATTGTAATTTCCATGATGCAGGAGATTTAGAATTCCCGCTCGGAAACACTAAAAAATCCCTTGAAATTATTACGGAAAATGTCCGTCAAATATACAAAGACGGGAAAAAGGTTTTCGGTATCGGCGGAGAACATCTTGTAACTTACCCTGAAATCATTGCAGTATCCGAGTTTTATAAAGATTTGGCAATTATTCATTTTGATGCGCATACAGATTTGCGTACGGAATATTTGGGAGAAGAACTTTCACATTCTGCGGTAATAAGACTTTCGACAAAATTTGTTAAACCTGAAAACATTAAACAAATAGGTATTCGTTCCGGAATGAAAGAAGAATTCGATTTTATGAAAGAACATAATACGTTATGCCACAATTTTTCTGATTTAGATGTCTTAAAATCAAAACCGGTATTTGTCACGGTAGATTTGGATGTGCTGGACACTTCCGTAATGCCCGGAACCGGAACTCCTGAAGTCGGCGGTATGCAGTTTAATGAGCTTATGTCTTGGTTTAAATATTTACAAAAATTCAATATTGTAGGGGCGGATGTTGTAGAACTTGCACCTGACTATGACACATCGGGAGCATCTACGGCTGTTGCAACAAAAGTTATCAGAGAACTGTTAATGATAATCAATAATAAATAGGGATTTATATGGAAAGACTTGCGGATAGGGTAAAATATTTAAGAGATGAAATCAATAAACATAATTATAACTATTATGTCCTTGACAATCCGACAATAAGTGATTACGAATTCGACAAATTATTCGCAGAACTAAAAGAAATCGAAGATGTAAATCCTCAGCTTGTCACTCCTGACAGTCCTACACACCGAGTAGGTTCTATAAGTACAAAATTTGAAGAATATAAACACGAATACAGACTTTACAGTCTTGATAATACGTACAATGCAGATGAATTAAGAAAATGGTATGACAGAATCACAAAAGAATGCGGCTCCCCGCAAGAGTTGGTATGTGAATTAAAAATCGATGGTCTTGCAATTGCACTATCATATAAAGACGGCTTTTTTACAACAGGAGTAACACGAGGAAATGGGATTGTAGGAGAAAACATCACACAAAACCTTAGAACGATAAAAGCTATTCCCCTAAAGTTATTTGATAATGTTAACATTGATGTACGAGGCGAGATATATATGCCTAAATCATCATTTGAAAAGCTCAATCAAGAAAGTTTAGAGAAAGGTGAAAAAGTTTTTGCAAACCCAAGAAATGCTGCAGCAGGTTCATTAAGACAGTTAGATAGCCGTGTTACTGCAAAACGGGATTTGTCAATGTTCACATATACAGTAATCCTTCCTAAAGAAAATGATTCGATAAAGACACATTGGGACAGTATTCAATATGTCAAAAAACTGGGATTCAAGACAAATCCGAATATAAGGCTTGTAAAAAATATAGAAGAAGCCATAGAATTTTGCAAAGAATGGGATGTTAAACGCTATGATTTGGACTATGCAACCGACGGAGTAGTTATAAAAGTAAACAGTATAGCCTGCCAAAACGAACTTGGATACACTGCTCGTGCACCAAAATGGGCAACGGCATTCAAATTCCCGCCGGAAGAAATATCAACAAAACTTTTGGATATACATCTTGGAGTGGGTAAGACAGGTGCGATAACACCTGTTGCAATACTTGAGCCGGTAAATCTTGCAGGAAGCGTTGTTTCACGAGCAAGCCTGCATAATTTTGATGAAATTAAACGCTTAGATGTTAGAATCGGAGATACTGTTTTTATAAAAAAAGCTGCGGAGATTATACCAAAAGTTATTAAAGTTGTTGATTGCGATGAGCATTATCAGTTGCCTGAATACGTTCCTCCTGTTGAATGTCCTGAATGTCATTCTCCGTTAGTTGAGCGCGAAGGTGAGGTTAATTTATATTGTTCTAATCCTGATTGCGCATCTGTTGCAAAAGCAAGACTTGAATATTGGGTTTCAAGAGAAGCAATGGATATTGATTCTATCGGGCCTTCTGTAATTGAGCAGTTATATAACAGAGGTTTTGTATCCAATCCTGCGGATTTTTACAGACTTACTGTTGATGATTTTTTAACACTTGATTTAGTAAAAGAGCGTTCTGCAAGAAATTATTATAAATCCATTCAGGGAAGCAAAAACCGTCCGCTAGCAAAATTCATAAACGCTCTTGCAATAAGACATGTCGGAAAAGAAACAGCAGATTTGTTGGTTAACGAACTTACCACATTTGAAAACATCAAAAACGCATCTGTCGAAAAACTTTCGGCAATTGAGGGTATCGGAGAAAAAATCGCATTGAGTGTGCATGACTTTTTTAATAACGAAACAAATAAAAAAATGATTGAAGAATTTTTTGCACTTGGTGTAAAACCACAAGAAGGCGGGGTGAAAGTGTCTGATAAACTTGCGGGTAGAACGTTTGTTTTAACAGGAACTTTGGAAAGCATGACTCGTGATGAAGCCGGAGAAAAGATTAAAATGTTAGGAGGAAAGGTATCATCATCTGTATCTAAAAAAACGAGTTTTGTTGTTGCGGGAAGTAATCCCGGCTCAAAATTTGACAAAGCACAGGGGTTAGGTGTTAAAATATTAAGTGAAGAAGAATTTAAGGAATTAATAGGATAATTATGCGAAAGAAATTAAGAGTAATACAAATAAACGGATTTAGAGGAATATGTATGGCATTGGGAATAGTTTCCTGTTTGATTGCAGGATTCGTAGTTTTTCCCGGCATGGTGGCAATGAATATTTGGAACTTTATATCTGTCAAAACTGCTCTTATACCTTCTCTTGGACTTATTCAGGGTATTCTTCTTTGGGGAATAACAGTTGTAACTTATATGATTACAAAGAAAAACAACTTAATAGTTTCGTTTAAGGCTCCAACGGAACTTACAGAGGAAGAAATTGACGAAGTAATGAAACGTGTTAATTTTGAGGCAGCAACACAACGCATGATGGATGACATAATCAAATCAGGTATGAACACAGGAAAACCCTTTAATACTATGCCTCAAGCAAATATTGAGTCTAAGGATGAAATTGAAACAACAAACAAAAATATTGACAATTAGTTATGTCCTTTATACAATAGACATGTTGCCGGTATAGCTCAACGGTAGAGCAACGGTTTTGTAAACCGTAGGTTGTAGGTTCGATTCCTATTACCGGCTTTTTT
>CAMDZX010000030.1 GCA_945910925.1 uncultured bacterium
GATTAACGGCATAGTTGGAAGAAAACTTTAAAAGTTAAGCATTTTTGTAACAATATTGTTACATATTTTATACCCGAGCTTTTGAATTTTCTAAAACTTCCAAGTATTTTGAAGCATAAAAAGCACTCACAGCTCCGTCAGATGCCGCTGTAATGACCTGCCTTAACGGAGTATTTCTGACATCACCTGCCGCAAAAACGCCTTTTACAGAGGTCTGCATTGTATTATCCGTAATAACAAATCCGTTAGCATCCTGCTCCAACTGTCCTGAAATTCCTTCCACATTCGGAACAAATCCGATATATGGAAACACTCCGTCAGTTTTTAAATTTGTTACTTCCCCTGTTTTAACATTTTCAATAACAACCGTTGTTACAACATTATCTCCTTGAATTTCGACGACCCTGCTATCCCATACAAATTCAAGTTTCGGATTATTAAATGCTCGTTCTTGGACAATCTTATCTGCACGAAGGGAATCACGTCTGTGAATAACATAGACCTTATCCGCAAATTTTGTAAGATACATTGCTTCTTCTACGGCTGCGTTTCCGCCACCTACAACCGTAACGGTTTTATTTTTATAAAATGCGCCGTCACACACCGCACAATAACTTACACCTCTGCTCAAAAATTCAGCCTCACCTTTGACTCCGAGTTTTTTTGCCTGAGCACCGCAAGCTATAATTACGGATTTTGCATAAAATGTATCTTCAACCGTTTCAATAATTTTAGGTTCAGAGAGTAAATCTATTCTTTTTATTTCTTGCATAGGGAATTTTTGAACATTAAATTTATCAGCATGCTCTTCAAATTTTTCCATCAAATCATATCCACCAATAATTGGGAATCCCGGATAGTTTTCGAGTTCAAGATAGTTTGAAGGCTGTCCGCCAAGCATTGTAATATCAAGTATTGCGGTTGATGCAGAACTTCTTGCAGCATAAATTCCCGCAGAAAGTCCTGCCGGGCCTCCACCTAAGATTAAAATATCAAAATTATAAATCCCCATAACTCCTCCGATTATCTTGGAAAACTTTGTCCCGAAAGTTTTTTCCCCGTAATTTTGTATCTGGCGGTTTCTTTTTTTAAAACATGCCCGTCATATATTGATAAAGTTTCTAAACTTACATCATTTATCCCTGAAAAGGTATCTTTTTCTATCCTTATGGAAACAATATCTCTCAACACTCTGTTATCCCAATCTGATGTTTTTGTAAATACAACCAAATTCCCCTCCGTTGATTTTAACCCAACCTCAGCCTTCGCCCCGTTAAAAGGGTTTTCTAGTGTTAAGACGTTACCAACCCTGTATAAGTTCCATAAATCCATGCTGGTCGGCTTAAATGTTCTTGCGGAATTTGTTTCAATAAGCTGACCTTCTACCTGCCACGCACCAAAAAGTGTTTTGGGTATCTTATCAACAGAAACCCCTGCTTCTATTGTGTAAGAGCGTACAACTAAGACGCTCAAGCATATCCCTAATAATAATCCAATAACTCGTTTCATTATACAGATGCCATTTTTTCTTGTAATTGTTGTGCAGAATCTTCATACCCTGAGCGTCCCATAAGAGCATAGGTATAATTCTTTGCCTGCTCTACTCCCGGCTGATTGAATGTATCAATATTATAGAGTTCTCCTGCAATTGCGGTTTGCACCTCCAGCATGTATAATAATTGTCCCATACTGTAAGGTGTAATTTTATCTATGGAAATCGTTAGCGTAGGTCTACAATAATCCGATAAAGCAACCTTTGTCGAATCTGCCTCCGCATTCAACAAATCATTGATAGTTTTTCCGCCCAAATATCCTATACCCGTGTATTCAAAGATATTAGGGATTTCAATAGTAGTATCGAAATTTTCAACCCTTATGAACGTAATCAGTTTATCGTTTGGACCTTCGTTATAAAGTTGAATTTGAGAATGTTGATCCGTAACCCCCAACGCTTTTATAGGTGTCGGTCCTACATTTACCTTGTTACCGTTTTTATCATATTCTTTCCCTAGAGATTCTGCCCAAAGTTGTGCATACCAATCCGCAACATATCTGAGTCTTGAAGAATAAGGCATCATAACCGACAGTTTTTTACCCTTTTGCGTATCCATCAGATAATGAATCAGGGCGTTTTGTGCGGCAATATTTTCGTGAATATCGGTATTCTTTAACGCTAAATCCATATCTTTTATGCCGTTTGTTAATTCATCTATATCAATTCCGACTAATGCAAACGGAACAAGCCCTACTGCGGAGAAAACCGAAAAACGTCCGCCGACATCATCAGGAATAATGAATGTTTTATAACCCTCCTGATCGGCTAACTGTTTTAACACTCCGACATTTTTATCAGTTGTAACAACAATATTTTTTCGGTAATCATCACCAAGTTCTTTTTCAAGCATGTCTTTTAATATCATATATTGTGACATTATTTCAGCCGTAGAACCTGATTTTGTAATAACGTTTACCAGAGTCTTTTTCAAATCCAGCACATTTAGTAATCCCTGCATAGTATCAGGGTCTATATTATCAAGGAAGAAAATTCTGGGAAAATTATTTCGTTCTTCCGCACTCAGTAAATTCCAGTAAGGTTTTAGCAGGGCTTCCGTAACCGCAATTCCGCCAAGCGCAGACCCGCCGATACCTAAAACAAGAATATTCTCAAAACGGTTTTCAACCATAGAAGCAAACTCTTTTGCATACCAGATGGTTTCTTCGCTATACCCAAGATTCATCCATTGAAGCCATTGTCCCGGTTTATCTTTTCTCTTGTTCAAATCTGCAATAATGCTTGCAATGGTTTCCTTATAATTATCAAATTCCTGTGCAATATTAAGCCCGTTCGCCTCTCCTACTACCATTGCATCAGCATTTCTGTAATTGAATTTGAGCATTCCCCTATCTTTCTCCCTATAAAATGTACATGTATTTTAATTATATTTATAAAACCCAAAATTACAAGCTGACAGACTGTTGTAAGGTCTGTTAATTCTTTAGAACTCCTTCTTGAACCAATTCCGGTAAATCATTTATCCTGTAAAACATTTCTGCGGCAGTTTTAAATTGTTCGGGATTTGCGCTTACGTATATTTTTTCAAAACCGTTACCGGAAGCAGAACTTAATAACCCTGATTTTGTCAAATCCTGTTTAATATAGTCTACAAAAAAGTCCGCAGGGTCGATAAACATATAATGCGGAGAAAATGATGACAATACACCTTTAAGGTACGGATAATGTGTGCAACCCAATACAATCTTTTCAGGGTTATGAACCAACATCCTGCACAAATCCTCATAAATAATTTTTATATTTTGAGCTTCTCCCTGAGTCTTGGTTTCCACAATATTTACCCAGTTAGGACAGCTTTGAGGATATATTTCCATTTCGGGATTATATTTTTTTATTTCCAATTCATAAACCCCTGAAGCTATTGTTGCCTGCGTTGCAAATATCCCCAGACGTTTAATAGGCATTTCCGCTAAAATCTTTGCACAACATTGTATTATCGGATATATCTTAAAATCATAATCATCCTTAATTGCATCATAAGCCGCAGAAGATGATGTATTGCAGGCAATTACAACAGCTTTTACATTTTTTGTCTTAAAAAAATCCATAATATTGCGCGCATACGATATAAGTTCTTGTTTTGATTTGTTACCATACGGAAGATGTGCCGTATCTCCGTAATAAAGACAATTTTCGTTTGGAAGTTGTTCGCGGAACTTTGCATACACCGTCAAACCGCCTACGCCTGAATCAAAAAAACCTATCGGATTATTTATGTTTGTTGATATATTCAATTATACCCTCCGCTATCGCCTGTGCTGTTGCCTGTTTTCGTTTTGGAGTAATCAATTCGGCTCTTTCTGCCTCGTTAGAAATAAAGCCTATTTCCAGAAGTACGGCAGGCACGGTAGTATGATTTATAACATAAAATTTTGACCTGAACAACCCTCGATTTGGAGTCTGAATTGCTTTTATCATTTTTGAGTGTATTGTATTGGCAAGTTCAACACTATTATCATGGTAATAGTGGGTCTCAATACCTTTAGGCTCCGTTCCCGCACAAGAATTTACGTGAACACTTACAAACAAAAGCGGATTCATTGATTCCGAGATATTACATCTGTCCTCTAAAGATACATATATATCGTTTGTTCTTGTCATTCCGACTTTGTAACCTTTACGTCGTAAAATATCCTCAACCCGTCTTGTTACATCAAGGTTAATATCCTTTTCGTTAATACCTTCTCTGATTGCTCCGTAATCAGTTCCGCCATGTCCCGCATCAAGAACTATCACTTTGTCTTTAGGATTGAGTAATACCGTATCTTTTTGTTTTGGTTTGACAGGTTTCAGACCTGATATTCTCAGTCTGAAATTCTTTCCGTCAGCGCTAAAATACGTACTTACATCGTTATTTGCATTAAGAGGCAAGGACAAACGTATTCCTATATTCTTTAAAAGTGCAAGTTGAAGTTCATTATAAGGTGTATTTTCTATTGATTTCTTAAAAATAGCTTCATTGTATTGAGCCGCATTAAAGAAATATACATACAAATTATCCGTATTTCTTTTTATTCCCCAGACAACAGGGCGTTCAAAACTCAATGTGAAATCATCCGTACTAAGATTTTTATTGTATTTGTATTTTGTGAGATTTGTCTTTATTGAGGAAACTGTATTAGCCGATAGCTTTTCAGGGTTAACAATAAAAACGGATTGATTGTCCGGTGAAAAAATAGGAATATATTGTTTTGCATTTTCGGATGTTATAACTACCCGTGAAATATTACTGTCCGACTGTCCGATTTTTATTCTGTCACCCATTGGAGTTGATGCAGACAGAGGTATTTCTTTCCCTGAATAAGCTGTATTAAAATTGGTATTCACAAAATCAAACACTATTCGTGAAGGATTTGAAAGCAAAAACGGCTTCTGTATCATTGGTGCGCCATAACCGCTTATAAGAAATCCGTTATTCTTAACACTTATTGAATTTATATAGTATTTGCTTCTGAGTGTAATATGATTATTCAATTCACTATTGACAAGGGGTTTTATTTCCTCTGCATTAGATTGTTCAAAAGCCTGTCTTATTTGGTTTAAATCCTTTTGTGAATAGTTACTGCTTGTCGATAAAACCGCAGGTTGAATATTTGTATCCTGAACCTGAATTTTTAGAGGATTATAGTAAGAATAAGACAGTTTTTGTTTATCACAATATGAGTTTTGATAAAACTGTGCGTGTGATGAAGACAAATCCACAGGCATGATAACAAGATGATTATTTATATTTCCAATTTTTAAATTATCAAGATTATAATTGTCATCAAATATCATAACAACACGTACAACATTAGGATTGGTAGTAAATTGGCTTATTTTTATTTGTTTGACAACTCCGCTTGTCAGGTATAAATCCTGCTTCTTTCCTATTAGTATTGAACTGTTTATATCAAAATAAACTTTATGCGATTCGGGTAACTTAACAGGTTTTATACTGTCTGTAATACTTGATTGATAATTTCCGATTGTATTTAGAAAGATAGAAGAACCTGATGTATCAAACGAAACACCTTTAATTTTGTAGACTTCATCTGCGTACACGAAATTAAAAAGCGCTGTTATTAATAAAAGAAATACTATAAGAAGTTTTCTGACCAAAGTAATTATCTCTCCCATATAAATAGTATACCAAAAATAGAAAAGATTGACCTAACCTGTAAAAAACTATATAATTAAATTGTATTACGTGTGGAGAATATTTATATGGAAACAAAAGACAGGCGATGGTATGATTCACATCTTGAAACTACGAGAACTTTAAAATTGTTGGAAAAATTATCCGACGAAGAAAAAGAAGCGCTCTCTGAATCGTTGATTGCAATTGTTAACCAAATAAAAGATTTTCATCGTGATGATTTTGAAGACGAATCAAAAGAGACCCCTCTTAGTTTGGGTATTGATAGAGTTATCGGACTGTATCAATCTTCAAACGGACGCCGTTGGTATGATAAATCTGACAGTTTCGGTTTTGCAATGAAGGCTATGTCTACCCTGCCGGAATCGGATTTTAAAAATATTATGGACGGACTGTCCGTAACCCTTTCTTCTCATACATAAAAAAGGACAAAGAGAAATGTGTGATTACAACAAATTGATGGAATTAGCAAAAGAAGCGTCAACAAATGCTTATTGCAGGTATTCAAATTTTAAAGTTGGCGCGTGTGTTCTGACAAAAACAGGTAAAACTTTTAAGGGTTGTAACTTTGAAAACTCAAGTTACGGTCTTGCAATATGTGCCGAACGTTGTGCGGTGGGAGCGGCAATTGTTAACGGAGAAACTCAAATCAATGCTATTGCAATATACTCTCCAAACACTGACAATTGTTATCCTTGCGGTGCTTGCAGGCAGGTATTGAATGAGTTTAAAAATGAAGACATTGATGTAATAACAGAAGAAAATGGCGAGTTAAAGATAACGAAACTTTCGTATCTGCTGCCGGAAAGCTTCTCTTTATAATTATGTATATTTTTGAATGTATATGGAAACTTTTTCACAAACAGCAGGAGGAACCTGAGGAGTTTAATTACGACCCCTTAAATCAACCTATACAAGAGGATTACGAGCGTTGTGAACATGAATTCATGCCGGTTGACAGTACAGGGCAAACTCTGGCTTGTATTAAATGCGGATTTATAGTACAACGTAGTAATACAGAAGAGGGTAATTATGGTTCAAATGTTTGAAAATATATACGACAAAATGAAACAAATGTCTGTAACAAACGTTATGTTGTTTCTTTTGTTTTCAATTATGATGACTTTGCTTATTTCATCGCAGAATTTCTTTTTCCAAAAAATTATTGAAAATGGAATAAGTAAAAGAGATATTATTGCAGAAAAAACAATTACTGTTATTGATACAAAAAGAACAGAGCAGCACAAAAAAGATGTTGCTGCGAATGTAGAGCCGATTTTGATACCTGCGGAAGATGAATTTATAAAAGTTAATCTTCAAACATTAGAAACATCAATTGTACAAATTCGACAAAAACATGTAGAGGACTCCGTAAAAAGGGCTGAACTTTCCTTACTTTTTGATATTTCCGCACAATATAAAAAAGATTATTTATCAAACTTTTTATTAAACGTATCCGATAAAAATTTGCAAACAATATTTGATAAAGCAAAATTGACACTATCTTCCGTATTAAATCAAGGGATTACGGAAAGTGAATACGAAAACAACAGTATTGACAAGATTATAACGAGAAATATTCCGGGAACAACTCCAAGAAATCAGGTTACAGTTATCACTTCACTATTAAAAGAAATAATTACGCCTAATCTGGTTGTTGATGATTTGGCAACGGAAATTGCCAGAAAAAATGCACAAAATGCGGTAAAACCTTATGAAGTTGTGTTCCATAAGGGAGATAAAATTGTTTTTGAAGGAGAGCCTGTAACAAAATTAAAACGTGATGCTTTAAGAGAAGCAGGATATAATGTGCTGGAAGTAAATTATTTGGGGATATTCGGAGTATTCCTTATAGTTTGCTTTGCAACATTTATCTTTATAAGATACGAACGAAACTTTGAAAAAGTATTTTTTGAACCGCACCACTTAACAATAACAGGATTTTTATCTTTGGTAATCGCTGCAATTGCGGTTGTTATGCCTACGGGTTCTTCCCCTAATATACTTCCGCTGCCTGCGTACATAATAATATTGTCAATTTTTACAAACGCAAGAATTGCCTTTTTTGCGGCAACTCTTTTACTTGGAGTTTTGATAATAGGGTTACATTATTCAATAGAATTTGTTGCAACCTTCTTACTTTTAAATACGTTTTGTATGCTCGCAATCTCAAATCTTAAATTCTCAAGAAGATTTGATTTAATTCTGACAGGCTTAAGAATATCTCTTGCGGGCGCATTTATTGTATTAAGTATATATTTCTTAGAAAAATTCCTTATAGATGTGGATAATATTTTCATATTAAGAGATGTATTCTTAATTGCACTAAACGGTTTCCTGAGCGGAGTTATTGCTCTGGGGACTCTACCTATACTTGAAAGTACCTTTGGAATAATTACACCGTACGGTTTGGCAGAGCTTGCCGATCATAATCAACCGTTATTAAAACGCTTACAGTTTGAAGCTCCGGGTACGTATCATCATAGTCTAATGGTTTCAAATCTCGCAGAAGCCGCAGCTGAAGCGATTGGTGCAAACCCTATTCTTGCAAGAGTTGGAGCGTTTTATCATGACATAGGAAAATTAAAACGTCCTTTATTCTTTGTAGAAAATCAATCTTATTTTGGGATTGAAAATCCGCATACAAAACTAAACCCGAGATTAAGCAAAATGGTTATTACTGCCCACCCAAAAGATGGTGTAGAGCTTGCAAAAGAATATCATTTGCCGCCTGTTATGTCTAACTTCATATTACAACATCACGGAGAAGGACTTGCAAGTTATTTTTATAACAGAGCAGTTGCAGAAGAAGGTTTGGAAAACGTAAAAGAAGAACAATTCAGATACACAGGTCCTAAGCCGAACATGAAAGAAACTGCAATATTAATGATTGCAGATGCGGTTGAGTCCGCGGTTAGAGCATTAAAAAGTCCTACAAACGAAGAAATAGAAGAAATTATTTCAAAAATCATTAAAGAAAGATTAAACGATGGTCAATTCTCTGATGCACCTTTGACATTAAAAGATTTAAAAGTTATTTCTACAACTTTTAACAGAATACTAAGAGGTATGCAGCATCAAAGAATCAAATATCATCAAGATATAAATGAATTGGATAATAAACAAGCCCAACCGATTCAAACATTTGATAAAGATTTTGAAGAAAAAATTAAACAATTGGAACAAAACAAGAATGAGCAAAAAGACAATTAATATCTTTACGGAGAATATTTATCCCGATTGGAATATTGATGAGGTTGAAATTATTTCGATTGGCAGAAAAATTGTTGATTTTTATCTAAAAAATTTGATTCAGGACTCATGCCTGAATGGGTATGAGTTTGATACTCTGACTTTTGACATCCTTTTCTGCGACAGCGAAAAAACTCACCAAATAAATAAAGAATACAGGGATAAAGATTATCCTGCCGATATTATTACATTTGCTATATTTGCAGATGATGATGCAAAATTTATTCTTGATGATGACATAAATCTGGGTGAAATTATTATTGCTCTGGACAAGGTAAAAGAAGAAGCAAAAAAACAAAATGTTACCGATGAATATGAATTATATTTTCTGATTGCACATGGTATATTGCATTTGTTAGGATTTGACCATCAGAGCGAAGAAGATTATAATTTTGTAGTGGATACTCAGAAAAAAGCGCTGGAATATGCGTTAGGAAATAAGAATGACTAAGTTTAAATCTCAAGGTTTTGGTAATACTTTTAAGAATGCAAGAAAAGGTTTCAGACTCGTTGTAAAAAGTGAGCGTAATCTCAGAGTGCATCTTATTGTTGCATCAGTAGTTATTGCTCTCGGATTTTTATTTCAGTTTACGGGTATTGAGTTTTGTATTGCACTTATGGCAATAGCGAACGTTATAGTTGCAGAAATGCTTAATACCGCAATTGAATTTGCACTGGATTCTATTTATCACAACAAATACAGCAGAATGGTCGGTATGGCGAAAGATATTTCTGCGGGTGCTGTGATGTTTGCAACTTTTGTAAGTGCAATTATTGGTATAATTCTCTTTGGTAAAGCTGCATTTGACCTATTTTTAGTATCAAGTTTGTAAATAAATGTAACAAAGTCAACCATATTGTTAAAGTTTTCTGCAAGTCTGTCCGTATACATAAGTGTTGGGAATAGGAAACGGATAAGGGACACAAATTAATGTAGATACTGATTTGGGATTTTACACTATATGGCTATTTTATATGATAGCTATTTTTTATTTTCAAAAAAGATTCATAACTAAGGCTATAAATTAAGATGGATGTCTTAATTTATAACTCAATGCGAGATTCAAAAATATAATTTTTCCCTATAATTACACACGGCACCGAAGGTGCCTTTTTATTTGCCTGATTTTAAGAAAGCTTCAATAAATCCGTCAAGCTCGCCATCCATAACTGCATCAACATTTCCTACTTCATAATTTGTCCTATGGTCTTTTACCATTTTGTACGGATGGAATACGTAAGAACGAATTTGAGAACCAAAATTTATATCAAACGCCTCACCTTTTAACTCGGCAAGTTTTTTTTCATGCTCTTGTTGTTTTATTTCTAACAACTTTGAGATAAGAATTTCCATTGCAATCGCTTTATTTTGCAATTGAGAGCGTTCTTGTTGAGATTTAACAACAATCCCCGTCGGTTTGTGCAAAATTCTCACGGCAGTTTCTACTTTATTAACATTTTGTCCCCCGGCACCGCCCGAACGCATTGTCTCAACTTCAATATCGTCAGGAGGAATAATTATTGTTTTATCAATATCTTTAATTATCGGTGAAACTTCACAGGATGCAAAACTTGTTTGGCGTTTCCCGTTAGCGTTAAACGGAGAAATTCTTACCAACCTGTGAACACCCTTTTCGGCTTTTGCATACCCGTACGCATATTTCCCCTGAATTTTTATTGTCGCCGATTTTATTCCTGCCTCCTCACCATCTGATTTATCGAGAAGTTCAACTTTCCAGTCTTTGCTTTCTGCCCACCTTGTATACATACGAAGCAACATACTCGTCCAATCCTGAGCATCAGTTCCGCCTGCCCCTGAGTTCACCGTCAATATTGCATCAGCAGAATCATATTCTCCGCTAAGCATTTTTTGAAAATCAAACTTATCAAGCGATTGCTCAAGTCTTTCTAATGCGGAATTGGTTTCGGATATTAATTCTTCATCTCCGATTTCAAATGCGGTTTTAGCATCATCAATTATGGTATCCCATTCAGATACCATATCAAGAGTCTGTTTTATTTCTTTTGATTCTTGCCCTAATTCGGAAGCAAGCTTTTGGTCAGACCATACTTGCGGAGTTTGTAACCTTGCTTCTATTTCAGCCAAATCAGTCTTTAACTTTTCTAAGTCAAAGACACTCCTTATTTTTTAGTACTCGTTCTTCTAATTCTGTTAAGTCCATAAACATATTTTATTATAAAAATAAAACATTATGCAATAAAGTCAACCTTATGCGATTCCGGAAACTTTGGTTTTGGGTCTATTTCACCTGCTTTATAGGACTCTGTGAGCGATTGGGTATATTGAATTTTTTTAGCATCAACCTTGTATTCTCTTAATTTAATGTTCTTTTGAACCTGCAATGCTTGAAAATACTGAGAACCTGCTGCGTTTAAAGACATAAATACCTCTCTCAACTTACTAAACTTAAAATACTTAACTCTTACATATATATAAAGTATATACTCATGCAAAAATTTCGAAGTTAAAAATTTTCGTTACATTACGTTACAATCAGGCAATTTTTTGAAACGAAAAAACTTTATATAAATATAGAGTTAAGTATAATTTTTATGGGAAATTTTTAAATGGTAACAGGAGCAAATAAAATATTTTCAATCGGTAATGAACCATATACACCATATATAACACCGATTAAGACAAATTACGGGCAACCTGCCCAAAGAATAGCACAAACGGGTGGCGCTAACTATGGACAATATGACGGAAAAACGCAACCTAATTATGCTCAGTATGATGTATACAAATCACCTGTAACTAAAGGAAGTGGCATAGGTGATGGATTTGATATGAAGATGTAAAACGGACTGAAAATTTAGATAGTGAAGTTAACAACCGGCGGGAATTATATAATTCCCGCCGGTTTTACTATCATATTGTCATCTGACAGTCGTATCAGTAACTCATCGTACATTTTAGAATGATTACATTAATCTATTGAGAAAGTGAATAACATGTGTTAGTATTAGGCTATGGAAATAATAGATTTAACATCTTTTGAAAAAGCTTTGACCAGTCTTTTTGAAGTGATTGAGGTATATAACTCCGACTCAAACAATTCAATTACAAGAGATTCTATGATTCAAAGATTTGAATACACATATTCATTATCATTAAAAATGATAAAACGCTACTTTGCAAATGGTGCTTTTGTTTTTGAAAATCTTGAAGGTATGACATTTAACGAAATGATAAGACACGCGAATAAAATGGGTTTATTACGTTCAAATCTTGAGCAATGGAACAACTACAGACTAAAACGTAATCTCACCTCTCACACGTATGATGAACAAATCGCATTTGAGGTTGCGTCTATTATAGAGGATTTCGCACAGGATGCAAAATTCTTATTGAATAAACTAAAACAAATACAATGTACGGATTAGAAAATAAATACTTAAAATTTATATTATCAGTTTTACAAAAAAATATTCCTGATACAGATGCAAAATTTTATATTTTTGGTTCGCGAGCAAAAGGTACTTACAAGGAATATTCAGATATTGATCTTGCAATAAAATTAAATAATAAAAAGCTTGCAGCAGATATTTTAGGAAAAATTTTGATTGAATTTGCAGATTCAACATTACCATATGAAGTCGATGTTATCGATTTAAATTCAATAGACGATAGTTTTAAAAATTTAATAAAAGATTCGTTGGTCGAATTGTTTTAGGTTAATTTACGTTCTTTTTATATAACAATTTATTAGCTCCAAATGTAACAATGTTGTTACAAAAAAGCAAATTCCCAGAAAAAAATGTTTTTATTTAAAATGTAACACAATACTTATTATGTTACATTCAATCGGCAATAACATTATTAAAGGACTATACGATATAATAAATAATATATTTTAAAGAATAATAAAAAAGGGTGTCATTGTAGTTTGGGTAGAGCACTCTATGTAACATAATAAGTATTGTGTTACATACAATATGTACATCCTTTTGCATGAATACGAAAGAAAGGATGTATCTAATGGTAGAATTGAACCCTGTATTATTACAAGCTTCGGCAATGGAAAGTACAAAACCCGCAGAAACAACAAAAACTAATCCGCACAATTTGGTAAATGTAGAAACTGCAAAAGAAGTTGGAGAGATTTCTAAAAAAGAAATAGGTTCAATGCCTTATAGAGTTGCAACTGCAGGATATTCTGCACCGCCCGAAGGATACGAAGAACCGACAAAGAAATTCTTAAAAGCTTTTGATAATGAATTAGGGACACGTAGCACTGCTTTTGTAACCAGTCCGACTGCTGATAAAGGAAGTATTGATGCAATAACATCTGAAATCTCCGGATTACAAAAAGGTAAAGTATTCTACACGACCGCAAATGACTACGTAGAATATATCAATCCGAAGAAATTCCCTGACACAATAAATACTGCTGCATATGAAAAGCTTCCTAAATATGTTCTGCCAAGCGCTGCCGAGTATTCAAAAGCAACGGCAGAAGCGTCAAATGTATTTGTAGCAACAGGCGGACGTAATGCAACAGTAAGTGATTTTGTAAATGGAATAAATAAAGGCAATAAAGCTATAATTCTTGATAATGCCGCTGTTCAAACTCCGGCATGGGGTGAAGCAAAAGGTAGAGTTGAAAATGCCTCTAAGTATTTGACTGAACAACTTGAAGCATTTACAAGCGGGAAAAAACTACCACATCCTGAATTAAAAAATGAAGGATTTACTCTTGAATTTCTGGCAAAAAATTATTCTTAAAGCAGCAAAAGATGCCGCAAAATTCGTAAGATAAAACATGATTTAAAAAGCTGATAAAAAACCACATGCCAACAACATTTCATCAGGCATGTGGTTTTATTTTATCTGATTAAATTGTCAATTAATGACAACAAGAACAACATCCGCCACAACATTCGGCAAGTGTTTCTTTTGCTTCTTCCAAACGTACTTTAATACGTCCGTCAACCGCAATACCTTCACCTGTTTTTTCTGAAATCAACAACGGATTGATATCCAGTTCATCAATGAATTTGAAGTCAGAAACCAATTGAGATAATCTCAACAGAGTTTCTTCGATTTGGTTCATTTGAGCAGGAGTTGTACCTCTTGCACCTTCAAGTAGCTTGTATGCTTTAACTGATTTAATCATTTCTTTAGCATCAATATCAGTAAGAGGTGCAATTCTGAATGTTACGTCCTTCATAACTTCAATAAATACACCGCCTAAACCAAACATCATCATCGGACCGTATTGAGGGTCTGTTGCAATACCGCAAACCATTTCACGGTTACCTTTAACCATTTCTTGAATAATTACACCTTCAAGACCGTCGAGAAGTCCTCTTTCTTCCAATTTAGAAATAAGGTCTTTGTATTCGGCTCTTAATTGTTCTTCCGATTGAATATTAACTCTTACACCACCAACATCTGTTTTGTGAGATGTAGTTTTTGAAGTCATCTTCATAACAACAGGATAGCCGATAGAATTTCCGATAGCGATTGCTTCTTCTTCATTTGTTGCAAATCCTGATTTACAAACTCTGATACCGTATGCATCAAGGACATCAATAGATTCACGTGTCGTTAATTGAGCTCTGCCTTCTGCTAATGAACCTTTGATGATTTCAGCAGCTCTTGTTTTGTCAACGTCAAATCTCTTGATTTCGCCTTCAGGTCTTTCCATCCATAATCTTTGTTGATTCAATCTGTTCAAACCGTCAGCAGCTTCTTCAGCGTACATAAAGAACGGCATATTGACATCCATATCTGATAATGTAGAGAAGAATTCACTCTTAGTCATAAATACACCGATTACAGGTTTTTGCGGATTTTTAGCCTTGATTTCCATTAACGCTTTTGCAACATCAATATCTTTCAAGCCTAAGAATGGAAGATAGATTGTAATAATCATATCAACATTTTCGTCAGCAATAACTGTTTCAAGTGTTTGTTTGTAGTGTTCGATAGGTGCAGATGCAATCATATCAATAGGGTTTTTAACTGATGCAGCTGATGGCAAGAAGCTTCTGAGTTTTTCTTTTGTTTCTTCGGTAATCTTAGCCATTTCCATACCGTATTCACAAACAGCATCGGTTGCCATAATACCGGGACCGCCTGAGTTTGTAATAATTGCAACTCTGTTTCCTTTCGGAATAGGACAGTTAGCAAAAACTTTTGCGGTTGCAAATAAGTTTTTCAATGAATATTCTCTGATAACGCCTGATTGATTTAATAAAGCATTAGCAGCTTTATCAGCACCT
>CAMDZX010000031.1 GCA_945910925.1 uncultured bacterium
GGTGTTTTGTTCATCGCAAGAGGAATTCTGGCACGACCTTTTGTCATGTCACATCCATCAGCAATCAATAAAACACCTGCTTCTATCGAATGAATTTTTGTTGATGACATATGTCCTACAATTGCCTCAGTTGCAACAGAGCGTATAATAATACGTTTATGTAAATCATTTGGAAATATATCTTTTAAAGCTCTTTCAATTAACGGTTGTGACAGAATTACTGACATTTCTTCATGAGCTTGACGACCGATAGACATACCTAAATCATGCATAAGTCCTGCAATGATTACCGCAGACATACTGTCCTCAAAAGTACCGACTTCCTCCTCCTCTAATGAAGTCTTTATCTCTGATTCGTGAAGGATTTTAAGCATCTTTACGGCATTACTTACAACCTGTCGCATGTGAACAGGTCCATGGTCATTGTAGCCCAGACGTTTTATTGAGACATTATTCGCATAATCCTGCAATTCTTGAAGTTCTTCATCATCAAATAAATACTTTGCAACTTTTAGACATTGCGGATAATCTTTAAGACGTTCTATAACTTTGTTTTCGGTTACTTGTTCTTTTACGGATTTCATAAATTATTCCTTTTTAATAGAATATACCACAAAATTGTTTTTATCAAACCAATACTGTTGTTTTATTGTATAATTGTTTATAATGATTAGATTTGTAATACCAATAATATTGTTAACAATTTCAAATATTTTTATGACATTTGCATGGTACGGGCATCTTAAGGTTAAGGCGGCACCAATATTTTTGGTTATACTTATAAGCTGGGGGATTGCATTTTTTGAATACTGTTTTCAGGTTCCTGCAAACCGAATCGGGCATGAAGTATATAACGCAGCACAACTAAAAACTATTCAAGAAATAATAACATTAATTGTTTTTAGCTTTTTTTCCGTTCTATTCTTGAAAGAATCGTTTAAATGGAATTATTTGGCAGGATTTATCCTAATTGTAATTGCAGCATTTTTAATATTTAAAAAATGGTAATTACAGTTAATGATGATTAATTAATCTAATATTATTTTATTCAAAATAATATCCGCAACCTCCCGGAACAATTTCTTCCCCATCAATAATTTCTGTCTTATAGTAACCTTCAAATTGAGGATTACCCTTATCGTCATAGGTTGTTATCGTAGCTCTTTCGTTCCCATGAAATTTTCGTTTTTCAACTAATTTCCCCTTTTCATTGAAAACCTCTTCAATATTCTTTTTTCCATTCCTATATGAAATATTAGAATATTCACACAAGTTTCCCTCAGGGTCTCTGGTAATAGTACGGGTTTTATGTCCCTGTTTGCTATAAATGGCACTAACATTTCCAAATTTATCATATTCAAATTTTGTTTTATCAGCGTTGATAACTTCCGCATTTGACATTTGTGGTTTGGGCTTTCTAAAAGCTGCAGGTTTTGCCCAAATTCCCCCGTTTGCTACTGTCTTTTTTAAACTGCGATTAACTGCTTTTACAGAATCTGTATTTATATAATAACTATTTGGGTATACAAAATCTTTATATGAAATAAGGTTAGAACACTCTGTTCCGATTGTATCATTAAGAACGGTTTTTATTACCTGTGGTTTTGTTGTATTAGAAACTCTTTGGGCAACACCTTTTATAGGGGTTGTACACAAGGCAAGAATTGCCAAACTTGCTTTTAAATTCATATATAATATCTCCTTTTATATCCCAAGTCTTATTTATTATGTCTATATAAAAATGTTTATTGCTAGTGTGATAAAAAACAACGACTGATAAGTACAGTCGTTGTTAAAAAAAAATACGCGTGGAGGGATTCGAACCCCCGACCTTTTGGTTCGTAGCCAAACGCTCTATCCAGCTGGGCTACACGCGCTTATTCTGTTTTCAACGTTTCACCTTGCTGGATAGAGCTTAGTCTATATCTTGTCGAACTTTTACTCCGTAAAAGATTCAACAGGCCAGCTGGGCTACACGCGCTTATTCTGTTTTCAACGTTTCACCTTTATTCGGACATAAAAAGTTCCAAATCAGGTAAATCCACCATAATCTATCCTATCAAATAAAGATTATTTTTCAAGTTTATTTATTCAATATTTTATTATATCTCTTTTATAAAAATATTTTTATACTAAAATATACTTGGTTACTATTATACAAAAGAGGATATTATGGTTACAAAAATGTCAGTTTTAAAAACAAATTTTTATGGAATTGATTTCAGCAAATACTCGTCAAGAGTATCTGAATTCGTAGAAGAATTATCTTCAAGAGCTAACAAGCAAGGTCACTTTTTGAATTGGGTTAATTTACCGCAAGAACAACTTAAAAGATTAGATGATCTGTATTTGATGGCTGAAAGCTTCAAAAAACAAACTAACGCAGAAAAACTCAGCGTTATGGGTATCGGTGGTTCTAAACATACTGTTGAACACATGCTCTCAATTAACGGTTTAAATATTAATCACGACAAAGTCGAATTTTATTCTGATGTTGATTCAATCAGCTTGGAAAGATTCTTAACAAGACTAAACCATGACATAACAAATTCAAACTTTATGATTGCATCAAAATCAGGTTCTACATTTGAAACAAAAGACGGATTTTTAAGAGTTCAACAAATGCTTATTGATGCATACATTGCAAAAGGTCAATCCGAAGAAGAAGCTAAAAAATCAGCATCTAAACATTTTATTGCAGTAACTGATGCTAACAGTGAAAAAAGTGAATTAAGAAGAACTTCCATCGAACAAAACTGGATTGGTGACTTATATATCCATGATGATGTTGGCGGAAGATTCTCTGCTTTTGATGACCATGCTCTGTTTACTCTTATTTATGCAGGCATGAAAAAAGAAGATATGATTTCTTTGCTTAACGCAGCTCAAGAAATATCTTCACTTTCGCTTTCAAAAGACCTTGAAGAAAATGATGCTCTAAAAGAAGCTATTTTCTGGGCAGATGCAAGACTTAATAATATAGAAGCATCTGTACACCAATATATGAGTTCTATTTTTGAAAATACTGTATACTGGCATGCTCAAATGCAAAATGAATCTGTTAAAGATACCCTTAAACAGGTTGCAAAAGTTCCTGATGCTATGCATCATAGTGCAGAAGCACATTTTAACCCTGCAAACAAATTTGCGTTTGCTTTAACTGTTCCTTCAGATAAAGGTGTATGCTCGGAAAATGCTCAAGCATATATCGGCGCATTAACAAAATCATACGAATCAACAGGTGCTTTGTTTGTTGAAGAAGTTGAAACATCTTCTTTAGGACTTACACCTGCCGCTGCAGGTGCTTTGACTCAATTACGAGCATACGCAACCGTATACCAGGAAATTGTTCAAGCGGTTATGACAAACTCTCAACTTCCTGAAGTTCTTGCAAGTGTACTTCAACCGCACGTTGAATACTACAAAAAGAACCTCAAAGGCGGAGTTGTTGTTCCGGGTAGAATTTCATTATAATTCTTAATTATGATAAATTATTTAGAGAGGGTGACTGCAAGGTCATCCTCTCTTTGTAGCAAATTATATTTTTATGAGTTTTAAATTCAATATGAAGCTTACAAGTATTTGTCAAAATATAAGAAAATCTGCAATGCCTGTTTGTACTGCGCTTATGTTGTTGCCTGCACAAGTCGCACAAACTCCAACCATAAAGTCGTTAAAATCTTATGAACAGTGTGCGGGAGTCATTGCAGGAATAAAACCGATAGAAAAACTTTCACCTAGAATATTGGAAGGCTTGGAAGTTGTTGCTGATACAAATTTTAAGGGTGGTATTGTTCACAGATATACTGATGAAGCTGTAAAAATCTTAAAAACTAAAATAACAAAACCTCAGTCTCTTATAAAATATAAAGCTCCTATTGAAAACGCAAAAAATGTATATACAGAGCCGTTTGGTATGTATTTTGCAAATCGTCCGGATGGAGATTTAGTGCGACCGCATCTTGGGCTTGATATCTTTGTTTCAAAATTTTCAAGAAAGCCAAAAGAACCGGTTACAATACAAGCACCTATTGATGGAGTAGTTATAGCGCATAAACGTGCCAGAAAAGAAGATAATGTTATCGGTAATTATGTAAAAATACTAGGTGTTGATGGAAGACAATATGGATTTGATCATATGGCAAGACCTACTGATTACAAAGACTCTATCCCAATGCCAACAGTAGGGACAATATTAAAAGCGGGTGACCCTATCGGATATGTCGGACATACGGGGGAAACGGCTTTATGGCACTTACATTTTACCGTTATGACCGATGAGATGAAAGAAAAGCAACTGCACAGTAAATTCTGGCTTGATATGTCACAAAAAACAGGATACTGTAATTTAGGCGGACAGGTTAATCCGTTGGATGAAAAAGCTGCCGGACCTATTGCAAAACTTTTAAAAGAATACAGGTTTAACAATGTTCAACCTAAAAAACACTAAAATTGTATAATAAAACTCTCTTATGTTATAATACTCACATATAATACAAGGGAGTTTTTATATGAAAGAGAATTATTTTCCTCAAGAATTAGAAAAGAGATGGCAAAAGTATTATGAAGATAATCATACCTTCAAAACTTTTGATGATAGTGATAAACCAAAATATTTTGCGTTATCAATGTTTCCGTATCCGTCAGGCAAATTGCATATGGGACACGTAAGAAACTATACAATTACAGATGTTATTGCAAGATACAAAAAGTTGAACGGATTTAACGTTCTTCATCCGATAGGTTGGGACAGTTTTGGACTTCCTGCGGAGAATGCTGCGATGCAGCACGGCGCAAATCCTGCAAAATGGACAGATGAAAATATTGCATACATGACGGGACAATTAAAGCGATTAGGTATCTCGTATGATTGGGATAGAGAAGTAACTACTTGTAAAGAGGATTATTACAAGTGGACTCAATGGCTATTCTTACAACTGTATAAAAAGGGATTGGCATACAAAAAAGAAGCAGCTGTAAACTGGTGCGAAAAATGCGGAACCGTGCTTGCCAACGAACAGGTAATTGACGGTAAATGTTGGAGATGTGATAGTGTTGTTGAGAAAAAATACCTGTCACAATGGTTCTTTAAGATTACGGAGTATGCTGAAACTCTTTTAAAAGACTTAGAGCTTCTAAAAGGTTGGGGCGATAATGTAAAAACAATGCAGTCTAATTGGATTGGTAAATCTCATGGTGCGATACTTAAATTCAGAGTCGTTGATGCCCCGTCAGGAGAGGATATGGAAATTCCTGTTTATACAACAAGACCTGATACGGTTCACGGAATTACATACCTTGTTGTTGCTCCGGAATACAAAGATATCGAAAAACTTACAACTGCTGAAAATAAAGAAAAAGTAGAAGAATACAGAGCAAATGCTCGTAAACTTACGGAAATAGAAAGACTTTCTACGGATAGAGTGAAAACAGGTGTTCCTCTTGGTACGCATTGTTTAAATCCGTTTACGGGAGAAACCTTCCCGCTATGGACTGCGGATTATGCGCTTGTTGAATACGGAACAGGTGCGGTAATGGCTGTTCCTACTCACGATACAAGAGATTATGATTTTGCAAAAAAATACAATCTTCCGATGAAGGTTGTTATTCAAGACCCTGAAAATCCTAGTGATTGTTCAACAGAAGCGTATACGGAAGAAGGGGTTCTTGTAAATTCAAATGAATTTAACGGAATGAAAAATACAGATGCAAAAAAAGCAATTACACAAAAAGCGGTTGATGGCGGTTATGGTGAATTTAAAACCCAATACAGACTTCGTGACTGGTTGATTTCACGTCAAAGATACTGGGGAGCACCTATTCCTGTTGTGTATTGTGATAAGTGCGGTATTCAGCCTGTGCCGGAAGAACAGCTTCCTGTACGATTGCCGGAAGATGTTGATTTCTCTGTCGTCGGAAAATCTCCGATTACAACATCTCCAACTTTTAAAGATACGGTTTGTCCTGTATGTGGCGGGCATGCTGTTAGAGAAACTGATACAATGGATACATTTGTATGTTCAAGTTGGTACTATTTAAGATATGCGGATCCGCATAACAAAGATTTGCCGTTCTCAAGAGAACTTGTAAATAAATGGCTGCCCGTCGACCAATATGTCGGTGGTATTGAACATGCGATTCTGCACTTATTGTATTCAAGATTCTTTACGAAAGCATTGAGAGATTTAGGGCTTTTGGACTTTGATGAACCGTTCAGCAACCTGTTGACGCAAGGTATGGTACTCAAAGATGGTTCTAAAATGTCAAAATCTAAGGGAAATACGGTAGACCCTGATGAAATCTTTGAAAATTACGGTGCGGATACCGCAAGATTGTTTATACTTTCCGATTCTCCGCCTGCCAGAGATTTTGATTGGTCAGATGCGGGAGTGGAAGGATGCTACAAATTCCTAAACAGAGTTTGGAAGTTGTTTTCCAATAATCAGGAATATATAAAACTTGATTATAAACTGCCGGAAAAACTTACAAAAGAAAACGATGATTTGGTTAGAATTGTACATATGGCAATCAAATCAGTTTCTAACGATATTGCAAATGATTTCCAATTTAATACTGTAATATCGAGATATAGAGAACTTACCAACTCTATATACGACTGGAGAAACAAAAAAGATACTCTGAACGATGAAGATGTTGCGGTATTTAGTTTTGCAACAACAACATTAATCAGATTGATGTCTCCGGTAACGGTATTTATGGCAGATGAAATCTGGAAAGAACTTGGTTCATCTATTTCTATCCATGATGAAAAATGGTGCGAATATGATGAGAACCTTGCCAAGGCAAGTTCAATAACTTTGGTTGTTCAAATTAACGGAAAAGTTAAGGATAAAATTGAAGTTGATGAAGGAGTTAGTGATGACGAACTTAAATTTACTGCAATGAACAGCCCTAAGATAAAAGAACTGATTGCGGGTAAAACTATTGTCAAAACAATCGTAGTACCTAAAAAATTGGTTAACCTAGTTGTTAAATAAAATAAATATTAACATTTGACTAATATGATATAAAACATGGCAATTTAAACCTGCCATGTTTTATTTATTCAATAAAAGTACTACATTTATACTACTTCACAATATTGAATAATTGATGTACAATGAGTCTAAAATAAGGAGCTTTTATATGAGCGATGATAAAGTTGTACGTTTAGGAGAAAAAAAAGACAAACTCCATAAAGAGAAGAAACAAGAACCTGTATTAAGAGAAGACGGAAGTGATGTTAATGAACCCGTATATTGCAGTTTTTGCGGTCGTCCAAACTCTCAGGTTGTAAAAATGGTTAAAGGTCCGGGAGTGAATATTTGCTCTGAATGTACAATGATTGCCGTACAGTATTTGATATTAAACGACAGAATGCCATCAGCGGAAGCACAAGCAATTCTTGATGCTTTCTGGGGCAAGTGCAGGTGATAAATGAATAAAATCCAGATTAAAGCAGAAATACTAACACTGATTACAAAATTGCAAACAACAACTGCAGTATCTGATGATATGTTTGCCCTATTGGATGCAGAAGAAGATAAACAAGCGGTTATGGATGTTCTTTTAAAAGAACTCGCAAGAGCAAAAGAACAAAAAGCGTTTGTTATATGCTACATGCTGACAAGATTATTTAGTAAAGAACAATTAAATCAATCTTTGCGCGAATTTATAAAAACGCCTAAGATTAATGACTATGCAAAAATGATTGCATTTAACCTTTTAAGAGATATCGGAAGTGAAATTCAATATGACGACGTAAACGGTTATTTTACCGAGTTTGAACAAATCGTTGATGAGGAAACAAAAGAACTTCTTAATACGGCAATAATGAACCCTGAAGCGCAAATTGACTTTATGGATTTTCTTCTTGCACTACCTCCTGAGGAGCAGCAAGTCCTGGTCAAAGCTCTTAATGAGGATTACAGTCATGATGCACTTGCAAATATCCTTATTCCGATTTTCCTATATAATCCGAAATCTGAACTTGCAAAGCTGGTTGCAGAGTTGCTTGCCAATTCAAAATCCCAACTTGCTTTTCATGCTTTTGAAGATGCAAAAGAATTTGTCGGAGAAGATTTGTATCCGTTGATAAACAAAGGTTTGTCTACATTAAAACTTGCAGGGATAAGAGTTGATAATACTATCGAATTTTATAAAGAAATTCTGAAAGCTTCAAAACCATATCGTTCATACATCAGTTATCCTGACGGGCACGGAAACAATGCGGTTGTTTTATCCAGAAAACGACCTGATAAAACATTACAGTTTGTTGCTATGGTTATAAACGATAAATATGGTGTATTGGATTGCTTTGGGTTTAACGAAATAACCGAATTTGATTTTAACAAAATTCTGGACAGGTTCTTCGGAGACTCAGGCAGAGTTGAAATTGATATAAGAGTTCTTAAATTCTTAATTGATGAGGCAGAAAAATTATCCAGATACAATATGGATGTTATGCCGTATGAATATGTTTGTTGGAAAAACATTCTTCTCGATATAGAACCGAAAAAGCCTCAATGTTCGCTAACTCCTAAGGAATTAACAAACGAAGAAGTTGAAACGGTTTCAATGTTGGATTTTGTTCAACGTTGGTTCTATGATGCAGAAACATCTGAAGGTTTTAAGAGTTTTATAGAAGAACTTAACCATTTGATGAGAGAAAATGAATTTAGTGTGGATTTGGAAAAATATATAGATGATAATTTTTCTACCGTATACACAGAGGAAGAATTATTGTTGTGGAACAGAAGAATTTGTTTTGCATCATATCTTAGCGAATTAAAGGCTAAAAATGCAGAAGCTCAATTGTTGTTATCTTTACAAGATAACAAAGAGTTCTTAAAAAATATCTTAAGAAAAAGCATATATGAATATTACGTAAGACAACGATGGGTATTAACAAATACTAAAAGTACAAAATCTATATTTACCAAAAAACAAGAGGAAGATAACTCAATAGGTTTTGAACTTATGCAGATTGATATGATAATTTCATCCATCGAAGAACGTTGGGTACGGGCATAATTATGGATAAAGTTATGGCTCTCGATATCGGTACAAAACGCATCGGGGTTGCCCTGAGTGATTTTCTACATATAACTGCAAATGGGCACTCTTGTGTCCCAAGAGAACCTGAAAAAGACGCGTTGTCACGTATAAAGGAAATCGCATCAGAAAACAGGGTATCAACTATTGTTGTCGGAGTTCCGATAAATATGGATGGAACATATGGATTTCAGGCAGAAGATTGTAAAAATTTTGCTGGAAAATTAAGTGGGTTTGATATAGTATTTGAAGACGAACGTTTAACATCAAATCAAGCAGAAGAAAATCTGAGAAACAGAAAAATTGATTTTAGAAAAAATAAATCGCTTGTTGATATTGAAAGCGCTTGTATTATATTGGAACAATATTTAAGAAAGTGAGAAGAATAATGACAGAAGTTAATGATGACCAAATTATAGAAACAGTAACAGAAGACGGTGAAGTTGTTCAATTCAGATTATTTGACATAATTGAATATGAAGAAAAAGAATATGCTCTGCTCCTTCCGCTTGAAGAAGAAGATAGCGATGATGCAGAACTTGTTCTTATGCGTCTTGAAAAAGATGAAGAAGAATATATTTTTGAAACTATTGAAGATGATGAAGAATTTGACAGAGTTTCCGAGTATATTGAGTCTTTAGCAGATGATGAAGATGAGGAGTAAATAAGTGTTAGAAAGATTTACCGAACAAGCAATTAACACGGTTGCAGAATCTCAGGAATACGCAATAGAACTCGGCAGTTCATCTGTCGGGTTAGAGCATTTGTTGTACGCAATTGTGAAAGAAGCAAAAGGTATATCTTTAAGACTCTTAAAAAACGCCGATATTACTTTGGAAAAAATAGATGATGAAATCCGCAGATATGTTTCACAATCTGCAAACAGATTTACTCAGATACCTTTTAACACTCATTATAAAGAAATCCTGAAAAAATCTATGGATTTGGCTAATTCATCAGGGCATCAAAATATCTTATATGAGCATTTGTTCTATGCTCTGCTTTCCGATAAATCTTCAAATGTTGCAAGGATTTTAGAAGGTTTTGATTTTGATGTTTACAAAACCAAAGACATATTGAGCAAACTTGTACAAAAGAAACAGAAAAAACTTGAACACCCTGAGGGTGAAGAAAAAGAAAGAAAAAATCTCGTTGATTATATATATGATAATTCAGGCGTTGCTCCTGTTTTTGACAGGGCCATATCAAAATTATCAACATCCGAATACGAGATTTTGGGTACAGAGCAAATAATTGCTTCTATTTTAGAAGATAAAGACTCCTCTCTGGCTAAAATTTTTGAAGATTTCGGTGTAACTCCGGAAACTTTTGATGAACAATTAAAATCAATTTCTTCCAGAAATGCGGAATATGATAAAAAAGTTGTATTTACACCAAAAGCTTTTGTTGCTATGAATTTAGCATTACAAACGGCAAAAGAGCTTGGCTCATCCAAAATTTTGCCTGAGCATATTGCACTCGGTATATTGAAAAGTAAAAACGGAATTGCTTATGAGATATTTGATAAATTGCATGTTGATGAAGACGAATTGATTAATGCGATTGTAAGACCTATTGAAAAACAAATGCCTGAAACTCTTGTTATTCTAAAATTAGCAAAAGAAGAAGCAAGAAGAATCGGGAAAAAAGTTGTAGGAACGGAAATGCTCTTATTGGGTATTATATCGGAAGGCGCAGGTATTGGCGCAAGAGTATTGAATAAGCTTGAAATCACCCTGCAAGATGCTCGTAAAATTATCGAATCTCAATTAGGCTATGGTGATGATTACTTTGACAACGAAATACTTTTTACAAAACGTGCAAAGGCGGTTTTAGAAAAAGCTTGGGAACTTGCAAAATCTAAAAATAAAGAAAGAATTGCATCAGAAGATTTGTTAATGGCAATAACCTCAGACTCATCGGCACTTGCAATGAAGGTATTAGAACAACTCGGTGTCGATGCGGTAGAGATAAAATACGGTATATTAAAAGAGATTGACCGGTGATTGAAGATATAGTATTAGAATATCTGAATAAATATAATTTAACCGATAAAACTCTTGTTGTAGGTTTTTCCGGCGGGCATGATTCAATGTGTCTTTTGGATATTTTGCATAAACTTTCCAAAACCGTAGGTTTTGGACTCATTGCAGCGCATTTTAATCATAATTGGAGAGATAAAGAATCAAAAAACGAGCAAGAAGTTTGTCGGCAATTCTGTGAAGATAGAAATATTGATTTTTACACCAAAACTGCCGCATTAAATATGAAACAATCCGAAGCGGTTGCCCGTGCAATGAGATATGATTTTTTTGAAAAAGCTCTCAAGAAATATCATGCAGATGCGTTTTTGACAGCACACAACAAAAATGATAACGCAGAAACCGTAATGTATCGGATTATTAAAGGAACGGGAGTCACGGGCTTAAGAGCGATTGCAGAAAAACGTGACAAATTCTATCGCCCGCTTTTGACGGTTACCAGAGATGAAATTGATAAATATTGTGAAGATAATAATTTAATCCCGAATGAAGATTCCTCTAATGATAATATTAAATATAAACGGAATTTCATCAGACATAACCTGTTACCAATGGCAAGCGAAATCAACGAAAATGTAATTGACGCTCTAAATTCTTTATCTTTGGTTGCCGCAGATGAATCTACTATTGTTGATGAATATATGAAATATGTAAAATCTGTTGTGATTGATGAAAACGGCGCAATTAATACCGATGCTTACCTGACACTTTTGCCTGCAGTACGCAGAAAACTTATCTATGATTTAGTTACAGTAAATAATCTGGACTATGATTTACAAAAAATTTATAACCTGTACAACTTTGTAGAAGAAAATGTTTCACAAAAAAACGGCAAAAAAACATCACTTTCGACAGGTTTATGGTTGTTTGTAAGTGCCTATACCATTGAACTTGTAACTAAAACTCCAAAATTAGAGAATGAAGTTCTTGTAAGACTTGAAGGAAGTTATGAAATCGGTGACTATGTATTTGAGATTTCTTCATACTCAGGAGAAAATTTTGAGGAGTTCCCCGCAGATAATTCATATACCGCATACATAGACTTGAAGGATATAGATTTAGATTTTGTGCTAAGAACCCGTCACGACGGAGATATAATAAATCCTTTAGGCATGAAAGGGAAAATGAAACTGAAAAAATACCTTATTTCAAAATCTGTTCCTAATCATAAAAAAGATAAACTGATTCTTTTGTGTCAGGAGGATGAAGTATTGTGGGTTGCAGGTATTGGATTAAGCAACAAAATACAAGTAACGGACAAACCGACACATAAAATTGTGTTAAGGAGCAAAAAAATATGATGATAACACCTGAAGATATACATGTTTTGTATTCTCAAGAAGATATTCAAGCAAGAATTAAATCATTGGCGGAAGAAATAAATAATCGTTATAATGGTGAAGATGTATTTGCAATATGTGTCCTGAAAGGTTCGGTAATGTTTTTTACGGATTTGGTTAAACACCTTAATATGCCTTTAAAAATGGAATTTATACGACTTTCCAGTTATGGTTCTAACTATTCTTCGTCGGGTAAGGTAAAGGCGGTAAATTTATCGCTTCCTGATATTAATGACAAAAATGTTCTTATAATTGAAGATATTATTGATACGGGACATACGGCGAAATTTCTGCTTGATTTTATTGCTCATAATTTTAAAACAAAATCTACCGTATTTTGTTCTCTGTTAAACAAGCGCTCAAAACGTGTAGTGGACGTCGATGCTGATTTTTCAGGGTTTGTAGTCGAAGATAAATTCCTTGTAGGGTACGGTTTGGATTTTGAAGGATATTACAGAAATATTCCATATATAGGGTATGTAAATGTATAACGTCGCTTTTATTCCCGTAAGAGCGGGAAGTAAATCAATTAATAATAAAAATATTGCATTAATAAACAATAAACCGCTGATTTATTGGACTGTTTCTGCTGCCTGTAACTCAGACTTAGATAGAGTATATGTGTCAACAGATAGCAGCGAGATAAAGAAAGTTGTTGAAGATTTTGGATTATGTAATGTTGAAGTTATTGCGCGAAGTCCTGAATCAGCATCTGACAAAGCAACTTCCGAAACTGCGTTAATTGAGTTTTGCGAAAAATACAAATTTGATAATGTTGTATTTTTGCAGGCAACATCGCCATTGACAACAAAAAATGATATAAACGGTGCTTTGCAAAAATTTTTGGCATCGGATAAAAAATCTTTGATTTCTGCAATAAACAGACATCAGTTTATTTGGGATACCAATGGCATGCCACAAAACTACAATCCGCAGCAAAGACCTCGTCGGCAGGATTGGGATGGATATTATATTGAAAACGGTGCATTTTACATTTCCTCAAGAGATGAAATCCTTCAATCCGGTTGCAGAATAACACCGCCTGTGGAGTTTTGGGAAATGTCACAAAACTCGTTATTCGAAATTGATGAACCCGAAGATATTAAGATTGTGGAAAAACTCTTTGAACTATAACTTTAACCTGACGCTAAACATCACATCCTACTTTTCTTATGTCAGATTTCATTCGTGTCAATGATTTGTCTTGTATAAAAATATAGTTATAATATAAACTAGGAGATTTTATTAAGAGGATTCAGTATGAAAAAGTTTATAATAATGTTGGCATGTTTTATTTTTGCAAATACGTCGGTTTATGCTTTCGGGAAGGCTGAACCCGTACCGCCAACAGTACAATTACCGTCTAAGTATACACCTGAATATATTCAATACATTTCAGAAGAATACAAATGTACAAGCAAATATGAATTGATATATGTTGCCATTGATATGCTAAAAGGCACAGAAGGAGATTTTTCCAGAAAGGCTTTGCTCGGAAACAACCTCTCGGGGTATCCCGTAAAAATAGAGTTTAAAGACCTGTCCACAATTAACAAGGATTATGCGGATTTTGATGCTATCGGGTGGAAGAAGAAAAAGAAATTATATATTTATATAAATCCAAAGCATCAGACTGCGCCACCGGGGGCTTTAGCGGCATTATTGGCGCATGAGGCGTTACATCAGGACGAATACAATTCCTTGTCCGAAGAAACATACGCATGGACAATGGAAGCTGCTGTATGGTGCGAAATTAGGGATATTTTCCCTGAGTCAAACAAAGAGGATGACCCTCTCGTAAAACGTGAAAATACTCTCAAACAACTTTTTGAAAAGGGCGGTTATACAAATAAATACATTAAAAAAGCCGTTTATGCCAATAAAGGGTATCAGGGGCTACCGTTAACGTCACCCGGTTTTCAAGAACTATAAATAACGGTTCTACTTCATATAGTTGATTTTTTTGCACAATAAAACTTTTTGTGATAATATGTACATGTTTTAAAATTATAGTGATATGTACTGCTATGCAGTAAGAACTGGGTGAGGAATATGAAAGGTTCGACTTTAAGAAGATCAAATATTACACGAGAAAAAATTGCAATGCTTGAATCACTTGCAAAATACAATAGTGAGTATAACAGAAGAAATTCATCTGTTGCTCCTGTTGATAAACAAGAAGAACTGGATGTTCTTTGGCAAAACTTTAAAGTCGCATCAAGAACCGAAAAATCGCCTATCGCATTCTTTACCACAGGTGTTTTTGTCGGAGTTGTTGCAACATTGGCACTTGCAATATTGGTAAGTCTTGTTGTCGGATATTCTCCGCTTGAGGATTTGAACTTATCTGCACCGTCAAAAGTAGAAAAGACTGAAAATACTAAATTTACATTTGTTCCTGCCGATACAAAACAAGAAGAACAGTCAACATCAGCATTACCTGACTCTAAAGAATATACCGTACAGTCAGGAGATTCTTTAGAGGCTATTGCAATAAAATTCTACGGCGGCTTTGATGAAGCTAAAATAAAAGCGATTGAAGAAGCGAATAGTCTTGCAAATCCTAATGCGATAGCTATCGGTCAAAAACTGATTATTCCTATGAACTAATATACATTGATTATATTCCCTGTTTGTCATATAATCATGCACAAAGAGGGATATATTTTATGGAATTGGAAATTATAAGAAAGACTGATGC
>CAMDZX010000032.1 GCA_945910925.1 uncultured bacterium
TAAGTGTGAAAGGTAGTGTAATGATAAATTTTACTCCATTAAATTTTCAACAAAGTAATAAAGCAAACTTTACTTTTAAAGGTTGGAAACCTAATCAAAGTATTAAAACTAAGCAATTGAAACCATTTGTTGAAGCAATGATTAATCCACAAAATGAAAAAATAGCTATTTCTGGACATACAAGACCTGATGGAGATTGTATCGGAGCAGGTTTTGCATTAGCAAACTTAATATATCAAGTAACGGGTAAAAAAGTTGATTTGTTCGTTTTTGGCAATTTGCCAAATAAATTTAAGTTTTTAAATTCAAATAATAATATTAATGTTGTTAATATTTATGATAAAAAGGCTTATAAAGCCGATAAATTAAAAGAATGTTTTGGACAATATGATTTAGCAATTGCTGTTGACACAGCATTAAAAAGACTAATTCCTGATAACTATTTTGAAGGCATTTTTTCTCGTGCAAAGAATACAATGAAAATAGACCATCATCCATATATGGAAACATTTGATAAAGACTTAAATTGCAATGTAGGAAATAATTATGCTGATTATAATTATACTGATGATACTGTAGATTCAGCTTCACAAATTATTATGCAGTTAGTTAATTTATTTAATGTAAAACCTAAAGAGTTATCACCAAAAATTTTGGAATCAATTTATACAGGAATTGTTACAGATACAGATAATTTTAGATATGCAAGATCAAGTGAAACTTTCAAAGATGCAGCATTGCTAATTAACAATGGGGTAAATAACATTGAAATGCAAACAAAATTAAGAGGTGATATTGCACCATGTATTCACAAACTTCGTCAATACTTGTATAATAATATTCAATTTTCACAAAATGGAAAAATTGCATATTTTGTTGAGAACGAAGAATTAGCAAAATTGAAAGAAGAAGCCCAAAAAGAAGGTTATAAAGATGAAGCATTGGAAGAAGTTATGAATTTGCTTTCGTATATGCTTCAAATGAAAGATGTTGAAATTAGTATGAAAGTTGCAGGAACAAATTTTAGTGTAAGAAGCCAAAATGCTGATACTAGGAATGTTGCTATGAAATATGGCGGAGGCGGTCATTTTAATGCCTCAGCTTTTTGCGTTAAAAAAGATGGTCGTTCTACAGAAGAAATAATCGATTCTATCATTAATGAATATCAAAATACAATTAGAAATACGTGAAGCATTTTTAGGTAACAATAAACAATAAGGAGTTATACAATGTTAAATAACATCTCATTTACGGGAAAACCAAACCCTAAAAACATATTTAAAAATCTTGACACATCTAAGGTTGCAAGCTATACTGCAATTGGTACAGGTATAACGATACCGATTTGTGATAGTTTTGCAAAGACTCAAGAGGTAAAAAAAGTGGGTAATGAAATAACTCAAGAAGATATTAATAAAAAGATTCAAGAATTATACTTTAAAGACACTACTCTTCCTAAATATGTTAGAGTAGAAAAGGGATATTGTGAATATAATAACGCAAATGCAATAACAAAATATTATGATGCCAATAATGATGTCCAAATGATAACAATTACATCACCTTCAGGTTTATTGTTGCAAGCTGAAATATATAATCAAGAAGGTAATATAACATTTGGGGCTCATACAGAAGTAACTACCAGAGGATATTTTGTCCTTAGTTTATCTAAATTTGATGGTTCTGAAGATGAAAATTTATTAGAGAATATTCATAAGAAAATATCTTATAAAGATTTATCAGAAATATCTTAGTTTTTCCTTGGATATATCCATCCCCATAGTGCTACATTGGAACTGCATGTTGGACAAGGAGGATACTCTGATACTTTCCACTGACCTTGAGAGTTTCTTCTTATACCTAAATCATAAACTACACAATCTTCCAAAGCATTGCCCGAAATTGCTTTTAAACTGGTTTCTGAGCAATTACCTTCAAAAACATTCATATTATGTCTTATAGCCAGTTTTTCAATATCTATACCTGCTATATCACTTATACTGTTTAAGCCGATATATAATTTCCCATCTTTGCCAACACCAAAGTTTAAAACAATATTGTCACCTATATTATTTAAAATCGTTTTAAATTCGTTTTGATCTAATATTTTAGCCAGTTCTCTGCTCATACCTTTCACAGTTAATTTTGGTTCTTGATTGACAAGGTTTGTTAATTCGGCTCTAAAATCAGCATAAATTCTTTCACTACCATTATTCAAATTGTTAAATACATTTGTACGTATATCACAAATACTTGAATTTGATGAAGATAATTTTATATGCGCATATCTCTGCGTTCTGGCTGCACTATCTATCTTCGCACCCTTATGAATGTTATTCCCGTCTTTATCTGTACCTCCATCAGTTGGACTAAATTCTTTTATAGTTTGATCATTGCAATCATAAACTTTTCCCGTAAAGCTTGACTCATATACAGTATATCTTTTAAGACTACCATCACTGCCCAGTATTCCTCTACCAATAAAATCACCTTTATCATTATAATAATTTATATAGAATTCATTATGTTCTGTTTTAATAGTTTCAACAAATGTTATATTTTTATCTTTTAAATGTGTTGGTAGTGGTACTGCTATCTCCTTTCCATTTATAATAATTTGTGCATCACTTATTAATGATGTTTTAAGCCAACCCTTATCTTGTAAGGTTAATTTATCAATAATGTCTTGAAATTCAACAAAATATTGAGAATATACATCCTGAGTTAAATTTTCTGCATTTCTTAACCTTGTTTCTACAAATTGTCTATATGGATGATTTTCAGGTAATTGTGAGACTAGTCTTTGGATTTCATTTTTATATTCTGGAAATATTGTTTCCCAAGAAGTTTGATCAAGTTTAGATAAATTTAATAATTTATTTTTTATATCGTAATCAATATCTAAGCCTTTTAACTTAAGTACAATACCGTTTGGTAAAGTAATGTCATCCATACAAGTTAAAGTAATTGAACTTCCACCTTGTGAAACGTTGTTGAGTTTAAAACTCGTACCATCTCTACATACTAAATATTCTTGTCCGTTGTTATCTATTTTGAAGCATTCAAATTTTTCACCAAATGCTTCTCTCAAATTAGCGTGATGTTGACCAACATAAGGTATTCCTTGCTCAGGTTCCAAAATATGATTAATTTGACCATTTTCATGAACTGGTGTTTCTTCCTGTCCATGCACTCTTGGTTGGTTGCCACCAGCTCTTTGTGCATCTATAGCTTCATGCATAGCAGCTCTGTTTGTCGCAGTTGGTTTTTTGCGTGTAGGTACAGAGTTTTCCATATCAAGCATCCAACGAGGCATGCCGAGGTCAACGAGGGTTTGTCTTAATTCAGGGGAATAGTTGCGCATATTGCCTTCGGCGGCAACAGCAAGAAACTCGTTTTTGTCTGTGAAAGCGTATACAACATGATTTGCATCAATGCCATTATCCAGAAGTTCATTTGCATATTTGTGCATATCAAAATCTTTCGGGAAATCCGTCACGCCAATTTTCGTATCATTAGCGTGAACAAGCTCATGTCTTAGGTTTCTTTTAATATCTTCAACACTTAAATCTTGCATTGAAACACTATTATTTACCTCATCAAAGCTGGCAGCAAGATTTCTTCTTGCAAGAGCAGGGTTGGTAAAATCGATATATTCAGGAAGGTTAACTCTAGCTCCTGCGTTTGATGCTTGCCTTTTAAATGATGACAATTCGCTATAAATTTCTCTTATTGAAGTTGTTTGAGTTAAGTTTTCAGGAAGAATAATTTTTACTCCAAAAGAGTTGTTAATATCTTCTAATTGTTGTCGAACTTGTCTCAAATGTGGTTGCTTTGTACAAAGGTCATCAAGATATCTTGCATAATTTGTATTAGAAGATACGATATCGTCAATCTCTAACTGATGTGTAAGCTCATTAAATAATATTCCTGACCCTCTAACATCATTCACTGTTCCGATTGTATGTCCCAGGGAGTTACCTGCAACTGACATTATCATTGCCATCATAAAGGATTTTTCATTAAATTCTCCTTCCATGCAATAGGTTTGAACAAGTGATTGCATTGCATCACTTGTAATTTCTATTCCTACTGCTTCTGCTCTTGTAAATAGTACAGCCACTTTTTCAGCTTTAGCAGGATCGATTTTTGGGAACCTACTCATTATTGTTGCTTTGTTTGTGCTTAATGCTTGTCGTCCGACTTTTCCCGTGAAAGACTCTAACTGATTTGCTATTTGATTAGCCTTAACTAAAACTTGTTCGGCATTTGTTCCGTATAGCTTTTGTAAAACTTTATTCATGCTGCGGGTTGCCTGTCCGCCTTTGGCAAAGACTTCGGCATACTGACCTACTTTCATGCCGATAGCAGTAAGTGCTCCATCCCACATAGCTTGAGAAACATCTCCAGTCCATTCAGAATTTGTATATCCATTTGCATCAGTCGAATGTTCTAATGCGTTCAAACCAAGAGATGCACCTGCTCCTGCTGCAAATACTGCTAAGCTGCCACCTCCGGTAAATGGTGCAGCAATTACAGCCCCAATCAAGACACCCATATTAACAACCATTTTACCGGTTTCAATAGTTGAAATATAATTTTCAACCATTTCATCCGGGCAATCCTGACCGAAAGCATCTTTAAATTCTTGTTTAAAGCTTTCTTTTTTAGAATTAAACGCATCTTCTAAAACTTCATTTATTTTTGAGGATGATGTATTAAGTGGTATGTCTTGACCTAATAAATCTTTTGCAACATCAGATAAACCTTGTTTCAATTGATTTGCTAATTCCTTCAATTTATCTACTGATACTGATTTACCATTTGAATCTAAAATAATTCCATCTTTTACAGTATAGCCATATCCTGCTAATGATAATTGTTGACCTGTCATTTGAGATAATTTTTCAAGGGTATCAATAATGGCAACAGAAAGACGTTTAGAGTCTGATGATGATAAACCATTTTCTAATTCTTCCCAACAAACGGCTATGTTAGTTTTAGCATAGTTCATAGCAACAAGCATTTCTGCTTGATTATGCACTTTTGCGACTTTTGCAGTATCAAAATTAGTTCCCACATTACGTTCTTTAAACACTTCTTCAAATGTAACTGCAACTGTTTCTCCATTAACCATTTTGCCAAGTTTACCTTCTGCTGCAAGTTTTAATAATCTTACAGTTTCAGTATCGTGTTCTATTCTTGCCTGAATTTCTTCTCTTGTTGTACCAAGACCATATTGTTCACAGAATTTATTTACCGCCCAAGATACAGCTCCTTGACTATCTAATGCTGCTTGATAATCTTTCTTCATTTGAGCAAGTTTCTGTTCCATTAATTTAACTGTCATACCATAAGATGCTTGTTGTTGAGGAGTTAATGACTGAGCAGATTGCATCTCTACATACAAATTATCTGACTTATCAGTATTTTCTTTATATGTATCTGAAATATCTTCAGCCAAACCACCTAAAAGTAGTTTGCCCCAACCATCCCAAAATTCTGCTTTAGATTTGTATTCGGCTTTTTCTTTATTGAACTGTTCCATAAATTTAGCAAGAGAGCCGCCATTTTGTTTGAATTTTGCATCAACTGCTTTTGCAACTTGTTCATTTCTAATTGCTTTTACACCCATAGCTCGAACATCAAAATCCGAATTTTGCATTAATCTATATGCAACATCAGCAATTTTATTAACATCAATATTACCATTTGCATCTAATAAAACATTATTACTAGCAAGTTCGGCATTTATTAAATCTGATTTTGTTTGGTTTAATTTTTTACTTAAAAACTCATCTAAAGAATTATATCCTTTTGATTTTAGTAGAACTTTAACTTTTGCAAGAACTTTTGGATCTTTAATTTGTTCAACAGCATCTTTAATATTATCAAAATCCCCTGCAAGTATTTGAAGTGCAGCTTGCTCTGCTCTTAAGTTTACAATTTCTTCTTCTGTGTAAGCACCTTGTTCAATAAGCATTTCATTGAATTTTCTAATTTCTTTATGGTCTTTTGAAATGCCCATAAAAGTATCACATTCATCATAAAGGATTGCTTGTAAATATGCTTGTCCTTGAATTTGTGGTTTAATACCTTTTTTCTTACAGTATTCAGCAAGTTTAGCTTCTACGGCTTTTCTATCTTCAGGTGAATCAATCGCTTTGATTGCGTGTTCCAAGTATTCTATGTCTGTGCCGGCACCCTCAACTGCCTCTTGGGTTAAATCTTTTATTGCTTGAGCTTTTTCTTCGCCTTGAATAGCATTTGTTTCGGCTAAAATACCGTTTAAGTATTTTACTTCACTATCCCACATTTCACCCTTGCAGTAGTCAAGCAAATCTGTACAAGGACTTCCTAAACCGTAGAATGTGTTGTGTTTCTTAATCATTTCATTAACAAGGCGATAAACTTCACGTGCTTGCTTGTTATCAGCTTCTCTGTTGCCTGTAGGTTTAGGACATTTTATCATTCTTATAGCTTTTTTAATTTTTTCAGGATCTGTTCCAAATCCATCGCCACCATCATATAGAACTCTTGCTGCCATTCTAGCTTGTGCTTCATTTGCAGCTTGTCCTTTTAAAGTGTCGTTATCAATCCAATCCTGAACAACTTGTTCTAAATAATCAGAAGAATTGTAGGTATGCGCTACATTATGATTTGCTTCTTTATAAATAAAGTTTTCAATTGGCGAATATTTATCTGTTGGCGGATAACCCTTAATTGTTAATAAACGATTAACTTGTTTTAACTCTTCTGGATTATCAATTCTTGCAATTGCAGCTTTAATTTTGTCGACATCATTCCAACCGCTCGTGTGTTTGATTAAATCGTTAACAATTTGCTCTGCTGAAGCTTTTGCAGTTTTAGCGTTTTCTGCTGATTGTTGTCTTTGTGTTTCTTCCGCTTCAGTGGCATAATATGTTTCTGTAGCATTTGACATTGTATTTATAATTTTTGAAGAAGCATTATTAATCCAAGTTTGCAAAGACTTCAAATCATTGATTTTTTGATAATCACCATAGTAAATACCTTTTATGCCCAAGCTTTTAGCTTGATCAACAAGTTTTTTGCAGACATGTTCTTTTACAGTCGCAATATCAAGCCCCCACTCGTCATCAATATCTTTAGCTAATGACACCCCATACATTCTTTGATATTCAGATATTACAAATGCAGCATTTTCGGGTGTTATTGCACGAAGCATATTTATCGTATTTTCATTAAGAGATGCTCCTGATATTTGGTCGTGAATTTTCTTTGTTAATTCACTTGCTTCTTTTTTTATTGTTGCAGTATCGTATTTTTTGCGTGTTCTTTCGCTTGCAGTACTATTAAATGTTATTGAAATTATATTTTTCAAAGAATTGATGTTAAATTTAAAATTGTTTGATAATGATTTAATATCTTTATCATCATTTAAAAAAAATTGCATTTCATCATTATCAAAAACAAGGCTGTCCTCTTGTCTATTAAGTGTCGCTGCAGTTTTTATTTTTTGCCACAAACTTTGAGCTTCTGATGCTTGCAAAAGCATATCATCACCGGCAAAGATATTAAACAGTCGCTTGGTTGCAGCATCAGCATTCATCAGATCATCTTCCTTAATTTCCCTGAAGTTAGAAAAACTGAATTTTTGTCCGTTATTAAATTTCAAGAAATCTTTGCCTGCCATCTTACTTTTTTACCTATAGGAATGACCTCTTAGGTAATATAATTACCTAAGAACAAGGATATCTTTGTCACTTCCATTCCTTTTACATGTTTAACGGTACTTTTTTGAAAAAACTTTAGTACTTTTACAAAAATCTTTACAATTCCAAAAATCACATTTAAACTTAAAATAATTAATTTCATATAATTTCTATGTTCCAGCTATATTCATGTGCAGCTTTATTTATGCTAAAGTAAAGATATTCAGAGGTATTCATGTCAAATAAAGTTTCTAAAATTTATAGTGATATAGGTGAGTTACTTAATGTTGCCAGAGCTAGAGCTTATCATTCTGTTAATTCCATTATGGTTGAAACTTATTGGAAAATTGGACAACGAATTGTTGAAGAAGAACAAGGTGGTGCAGCTCGTGCTGAATACGGAACAAAGCTTATTGAAAACTTGTCTAAATACCTTACGGATACTTTTGGTAAAGGTTTTTCTGAAGCTAATTTGAAGAACATGCGACAATTCTATGTTACCTATCCTGAATTCGACAGACAGTGTCTGGCAAATGTAAGTTGGTCAAATATTGCCAGAATTTTACGCATAGATAATGCCGGTGAACGTGATTATTATTTAAGAGAAGCAGCAACACAAAATTGGTCATACAGGTAACTTGAGCGCAACATAAAAAGTGGTTATTATCATAGACTTTTGTCTACTCAAGAAGCACCAAATGATATTGGAAAATGTTTGCCAGCAATAATTGAAACTAAAGAATTTGTAAAAGATCCATATGTACTTGAATTTCTTGATTTGCCTGAAAACATTGAGGGAAAAGAAAGTGTTTTAGAAACTGCTTTAATAAATAATTTACAAAAATTTCTGCTTGAACTTGGCAAAGGATTCAGTTTGGTTGCTCGTCAATTCAGAATTAGTACCGAAACAGACCATTTTTATGCAGATTTGGTTTTCTACAATTACATCTTAAAAATGTTTTGTTGTAATAGATGTAAAAACTACAAAGCTAACCAATTAAGAATGTTGTATGGGGAAAATGGCATAATGAAAACTTTGTATTTGTTCAAGAAACAGGAAAACCTATGCACCCTGACAGCTTAACTAATTATTGCTATAAATTTAGAAAAAATATAATGCAATAATTGCAGAAAAAAACAAAGAATTACCACAAGATAAGCAAATAAGACTCTTTCCACGCATTAATCCACATTCTTATAGGCATTCACAAGCTAGTTTATTGTTTTTTAGTGGTAAACAATCACTATAAGCAAAAGACTAGGACACGCAAAGGTCAGTACTACAACAGATATTTATAGTCATTTGATACAAAAAGCTGATGTAGAGGCTTCCGATACACTTGCAGATATGTTTTTAAGAAAAGAAAAAATAAATTAAGTTGAATTATAGTTGAATTATTTAACAAAATTTACTCTATAAATAAAAAAATAAGTAAGGCTGGAAACCTTACCAAATAAAATACTCCCCAGGTTGGGCTCGAACCAACAACCTACCGGTTAACAGCCGGTTGCTCCACCATTGAGCTACTGAGGAATATCTTCAAAACTTGTTATTCAATTGTCACTTCCTCAATGGTGGAGCTTGCTCCAAAATTTGAACTTGCTCGCCCTGCTCGCTAGGGAGCTACTGAGGAATATTTTTAAAAACTGTTATTCAATTGTCACTTACCCCGACTGAGGAGTAACACCTTGTAATATTATAGTAACAAATAATTTTTTTTTGTAAAGCAGAAATTTTTCTGTTTATCAAATATTTGACTTGATGCTTATTTTAAGGTATTTTTAACATAGCCGAAATGACAAAGAAACTTGTCTTGGCATGTATAGACTTTTAACACAGGGATGAGAGTATGGATTTTGTTACATTAACTATTAAACTTTTAAAAATATTATCAGGAGCAACAGGCAGTTACGGTTTAGGTATTATTTTACTCACCGTAATCGTAAGAATGGCAATGTGGCCGCTCGGGGTTTCTCAACAACGTTCAATGAGAACTATGCAAATGTTGCAACCTAAAATGAAGGCTATTCAGGAAAGATACAAAAATGACCCGCAAATGATGCAAAAGAAAATGATGGATTTCTACAAAGAACATAAGTTCAATCCTATGGCGGGTTGTTTTCCGCTTCTTATCCAAATGCCAATTTTTATTCTGTTGTATTCGTCTTTAATGAGTCCACAGTTTATACAAATGGCAGGTCAAGCACCGTTTTTGTTCATCAGGAGTCTTGACTCAACACTAAAAACAAATGCAGGAATCTCTAATGACGGAGTAATGGGTGCATCCGCATACGCTACTTTCATCACAGGAAAAACCGCAAATGTTTATCTTAAAACCGAAAAACTTAACAATATTAAGATTGATAAACCAAACAAAGCTGTTGTTGTTCAAGGTGAATTGGTTCCGGGTGAACCTGTTGACCTAAAAGTCAGCCTTGATAGTCTTGATCTGAAATTCAGTCAGCTTGACCAAATCCAAAAAGCTGATATAGATATTACAAACATCCAAACAAAAGAAACCGAAAAAATTACATTCGACAGAAAAGATGGTATCTTAACCGCAACAGTTCCGACAAAAGCGGTTAAAACAAATCTGCATTTTGATGTATTATTGCTGATTGTATTCTTTGGGTTAACCATGATTGCCGCTCAAAAGGCAATGATGGCTATGAATAAAAACCAAGAGCTTGACCCAAGTCAGGCAGCTATGCAAAAATCAATGAACATGTTCATGCCGATTATGTTATGCGGTACTTTCGTATTCATTCCGATTCCTGCCGGAGTATTGCTATATTTAATTTCAAGCAATATTGTTCAGGTGCTTCAAACTATTGTTATCAACAAACAACTTGAAGCAGAGGATGAAAAGAAAAAATCCCATGTATCAGATGAAGAAGTAGCTGATGCTAAACAAATAAAGGCGAAAGAATAATGCTTGTATCAGAGTTTGATTATGAGCTTCCCGAAGAATTGATTGCACAGTACCCTACGGATAAGCGTGATTATTCCAAGATGCTTGTAATCAACCCTCAAGAACATACAACTGAGCATGCTCATTTTTTCAATATCGTAGATTTTCTTGATGAAAATTGTGTACTTATTCTCAACAATACCAAAGTCATTCCGGCACGACTCTACGGAACAAAAGATACCGGTGCAAAAATAGAAGTTTTTCTCCTTAAAGAATCTACACCTAAACATTGGGAAGTTTTAATAAGACCGTCTAAAAGAGTCAAGCCAGACACAATAATCTCAATATCAGAAGATTTAAAAGTAAGAGTCATATCGGAGCTTGAAGATGCAGGGAAATGGCTTGTAGAACTTTTATATGAGGGAGATTTGTATCATATTCTGGATAAAGTAGGAAATGTTCCTTTACCGCCTTATATCGAGCGTAAGATGACGTCTGATGAGCTTAAAGCACTTGATTATGACAGATATCAAACTGTTTATGCAAAAAAAGAAGGCTCGGTAGCCGCACCAACAGCAGGGTTACACTTCACACCCGAGATTTTACAAAAATTACAAGATAAAGGCGTACAAATAGGATACGTTACACTAAATGTGGGACTTGGTACATTCAGACCCGTGAAATGTGATAACGTTCTTGAGCATAAAATGGATTCGGAAATATACGAAATATCAAAAGAAACTGCAGATTTAATAAATGATGCAAAAGCGACAGGAAAAAAGATTGTTGCCGTAGGAACAACAACTGTCAGAACTTTAGAATCCGCGTTTAAAGAATACGGGGAAATAAAAGAGTGTAAATCAGCATCAACATTGTTTATTTATCCGCCGTATGAGTTTAAGGTGATTGATGCTCTTATTACAAACTTTCACCTTCCAAAATCAACACTCTTAATGCTCGTTTCCGCATTGGCAGGTAAGGAGTTTATTTTCGATGCTTATAAAACAGCAATAGAGAACAAATACCGTTTTTACAGTTATGGAGATTGTATGTTTATTAGGAATAAGGCATGCTGATAGACAGGAAATATATATCAGAATTAATAAAACTTGCGTTACCGATATTCATGGGGAATATCGGTATAATTCTGATTAATGCGGGGGACTGTTTTGTTGCAGGCAGGTATTCAACACAGACTCTCGCGGCAATCTCAATTGCAACTGCAATACACGCAACGGTTTCAATGCTTGGTGTCGGGCTTTTATTGAGTGTTTCTCCTCTCCTTGCCAATATTAGAGGAGCAGGCTGCAAAGCAAAGAAATATTTTTATCCGACATTAAAATTTGCATTGTTTACTTCATTTATGCTTTTAGCGTTAACTTTAGGGTATATTCCGCTTCTTAAGTATGTAGGATATACTCCTGAATTAGTATTGGAAGTTCAAAAATATACTTATATAATTGCATTTTCATCATTTGGGATGATTTTACATGTTGCTCTTAAAGAATTTTTACAAGCGTACGAGATTGTATTTTTACCGAATCTTGTAATGTTGATATCAGTTATATGTAATATTATCCTAAATTTCATTCTAACATTCGGCATGTTTGGACTTCCTCAAATGGGAGTTGAAGGATTGGCAACAGCAACACTTATTGCAAGAACGGGGTGCGGGTTCTTTTTGCTCGGGTATTGCCTTTATAAATTTAAATTCGAAAACTTCTGTGACACAAAGTATTACAAACAAATTGTAAAAATTGGCTTCCCGATATCAATGGCAATTGTAATAGAATTTTTATCATTTAATTCTATGGCAATCCTCTTAGGTAGAATTTCTGCAATATATGCCGCAGCTCAAAATATTATCATGACTCTTGCAAATATGTCGTTTATGTTTCCTCTGGCGCTTTCTAATGCTATTGCAGTAAAAGTCGGATTTTCTAATGGTGCAAGGAATTATAGTGAATTGATTTCGTATATAAAAAATGGGATTGCAATTACGGTAGGATTCATGTGTATGGCAAGTTTATTTTTTGCAACCTGTTCAAGGTATCTTGCGGGAATATTTACCACAGATTTAGATTTAATTAATGTTATTGTTCCTGTTATGTATATAGTTGCCGCATTTCAAATAAGTGATGGATTACAGGTAGCAATAGGCGGAGTGTTTAAAGGTGTAAAACGTACTAAAATAGTTATGTACTCTAATCTTATTGCATATTTATTAATAGGGGTTACCTCAGGATATTATTGCGCAACTCATTTCAAACATCACCTGTTTGCGTTTTGGGCGGCTTTTTCATCTTCTTCGTTCCTGTTAACAGCGATTCTTATAATATGTCTTAAAAATATGTTAAAAAAGATGAAAAAAGAATTTTCTACATAAAATAAAAAAGGCGGAACAAATAAATGTTCCGCCCAAAAATTGTTTAAGAATTAATTACTTAACTAATTCTTTGAATTTTTTACCGGCAGAGAATGCAGGAACTGTTTTTGCTGCAATTTTTAATTCTGCACCGGTTTGTGGGTTACGACCTGTTCTAGCTGCTCTCTTACGAGCTTCGAAAGTACCGAAACCAACTAAAGTAACTTTTTTACCTTTAGAAACTGTTTTTTCAATAACTTCTAAAGTAGCAGATAAAACGTCTGAAGCTGCTTTTTGTGATACGCCAGATTTCTTAGCAATTTCCTTTACTAATTCTTCTTTGTTCATATTGTTCTCCTTCTATCTAGTACTCACATGCTCAAATATTGAGATTTAAGCATCGCACTATCCTATTATACACATTATGCAAGATATTGCAAGAGGTTAACATATTGAAACATAATAAAAACGGGGGTATCGGGCATAATTTTTAAATATATATTAATATTTATTTATAAATTTCAGGATTTAATCGAGCAAAATGCGCACCTGTATAGAAATATGCAAGTATCTGATATGCGTTATAGCCCATATCCGCAAGGTTTTTAGCTCCATACTGAGTCATGCCCACACCATGTCCTCTAACGCCTGTATCATCATCAAAAGATTTTACTGATTGTAAATACGGAATATCGTTTCCCCAAGCTTCAAGTGCAGATTTTGTCTGACCTCCCGCAGATGCAGAGTACATTGTAGATATTATTTTATTATCATACGTTAGAACTAAACCTTTAGTATCTTCGACCGCCTGATTTGAGGTCTTTGTTTCTGCAAGTATACCGTTATAAACCTGATCTTGTGTCGTATCTGCCAAATCATATCCTTGAGAAGCATGTTTGCCCAGATTGGCAATAGCATAGCTCCTGACTGCAATTGCTTGAGCCTTTATGGCTTCAATATTCCATGATGACGGCATTTCAGCAGGTGTTACACCTTTTACATAGTCCTCTATTCCCACATCGTTTATAACCGTAAGATTTCCGTCGTTATTTATTAAATGGATAGTACCCTTATACCATTTTTGCTTTACACATATACAAGAATTAGGATTAAATGTTCTAATTGTGATTTTATCTACATCTATCTTTGTTTTATCGCTATCCTCAGTTCTTATTTCAAAATGATTTTTTTTAACTTTTATCTCGTATGTAGTAAGTTTAGAAATAGGAATAATCTGATGACTTGTCATTGTATCGACGATTTGTCCTTCTGTTGCCGTACCTACATAAACCTTATCATCATTAATACTCAAGCCTATTTTTATAGCAAAAGCAGGCTGAATAAAAAATATCATGGCGAATAATAAGAATATAATATTTCTCATAATATTATTTTAAATATGATTAGATTTAGAAAAAAGGATTAATTAGAGGATTTTTCGGGCAATAATACCGAAATAACCGCATTATTAATATCAAAAAATCTTTTAGCCGCGTCTAACAAATCATCAATCGAAATATTCTTCAAAGTATCAAGATAATCTTCAATCAAGGATAAATTATCGCATACAGTCATATAATATCCAATTGTTTCTCCGATTTCTGATACGGTTTCTGCATTATATGCAAATCTTGATTCAATTTTCTTTTTAGCTTTTTTAAACTCATCAACCGTAATATCTTGTTTGATTTTTTCAAGCTCTTGTTTTATAAGTTCAATCGCTTCTTCTTTTCTTTCAGGGTCAAAGTTTGCTTGAACAAATATATTGCCGCCATCTCGGAACAAATAGTGTTCCGCATCAATCATATTAAATACAGGTGATGCCTGTGTTTCGATGAGATTATGATACAGTCTTGAACTTGAACCTTCTCCCAGAATTATGGAAAGCATATCGAGCATAATATTATCTTTTATATTAACGGCCGGCACTCCCAAGTACCCGAACATTAGAAACGCGGTCTTCATACATGCCGTACTTTCCAGATCCCGTGTTTCCTGCGTTCGAGTACCCGGCCTGCCCCCCTTGCTTCGCTGCCGTCC
>CAMDZX010000033.1 GCA_945910925.1 uncultured bacterium
GATGCGGAAGCGGCGGCGTAAGTTGTGCATCATTTACTTGTTAGCAATTAATTATAATAAGAAAAAGAGAGATTGTCCCCAAAAGACAATCTCTCTTTTTTGTTATTTTACTTTCCTACATAAGTAAGTAATGGAAATATGAAATAAGGTAAAGGAGTTACTAAGTTACTAAGTTGCTTAGTAACTAAATCGCCCCATCCCCCCTTTGTTACTGTTTATCTCTTAAATCTCTCGGGAGATTTTTCTCAAATCCTGAACGGGTTTTTATGGCTCCCCAAGCTCTATACATCCCGTTTTCATAAGTAACAAGGTAGTATCCGCCTTCCGAAACATATTCAATCGTTGCATTTTGATAAACATATTCTTCCGGCTCGGGTGTAATCGCATCTTCGGCATACTTTGCCTTCAATACTTCACGTATCTTTTCTTTGGTACGCTGCTTTCTCGGTTTATATTTAAATTTTCCTGTTTTATATGCCTGTTCCTGCCTGTACTTTTCAACTTCCTCCTGATTCTCCGCAAGTTTAAAAACGGGTATAACCGCAGCTAACTCACCCGATTGAATAAACAAGAGAAATTCTTTGTCATCGCTCAGCGCAAGTTCATACATGCCGGGTTTTAAATACTTACCGTTATAATCACTTATATAATCAGGGATTCTCAAGATAGGGTGTTTACAATCAGAATATCCGTATCTGTATAACACATTCTGACCCTCAAGCAGTCCGGAAGGGTATCTCGGATACAATTTAGTTTCGTCAATAACTCTTACATTCGGAGGAGTGGCACGTTCAACAAGTGTCATTACTTTATCTCCTTTAAAAGCTCTTTTATTGCAAAATCAATCTCTTTGAAGGATTTATTGAGTGCCTGAGATTTACCGAGAAATATTATGGATTGTGTGTCTTGAAAATCAAAATTTTCTTTAATAATTAATCTGACGCTTTCACGCATAAGACGCTTGAGCCTGTTACGTTTAACCGCTCTTTTATGCGTTTTCTTGCTTACAACAAACCCTATTTTACAAACAGAATTTTCTTTTTTCCTGCCAAGAAACATTATAATTCCATCCTTGTAAAAGGAATTCTTTATCCTGTATGTGGCATTGAATGCTGATTTGTTTTTTAACCTGAAATTTTTAGGAAGCATACAATAATTATACTCTAAAGCCTATATGCCGCAAATATTTTTTAGTTTGGAAAGTTCTTCATCAGGAATATTGTAATCGACAATATCAAGTTTTACGGCTTTGACTGCAAGCAATACTCTCGAATGAATACCTGCTTTTGCGTACATAGAAGTAATATGTGCTTTTACTGTATGAATGGTAATAGAAAGTTTTTCTGCAATTTGTGAATTTGAATTACCGTTCACAAGCAATTTTAATACCTCATATTCTCTGTCTGATAAGTTCCAATTTATACTCATAATCTATATGATACAGTAACCTTTTTGGAATTATTTAACATATTTGCCAATTTATTACAAATTTTAAAACTTCTGCAAGCGCATATTGATACAGGATGAGTATTTTTTCATGTTTTTGTTATAATTGGAAAGTTAAATACAATAAGAAAGCGAGAATATGAAAAAATTATTTTTAATCCTATCAATGTTAATACTGAACGTACAACAGGCTTTTGCAATAAATATTGATGCAATTATGGATGAAAAAATTGCACCGATATCTGATGCAATAGCACAATTTATTTTTTACCCGATTCCGATTTGCGGGTCAAAAGTTCCGTTAATTATTTTCTGGATACTTTTTGCAGGAATATTTTTTACAATATATTTAAAAGGCGTTGCAGTATGGGGATTAAAACATGCAGTCGACAATGTTGCGGCTAAACCTAAGAACGGAGATAACTGCGGTGAAGTTTCTTCATTTCAGGCTCTGGCAACCGCATTATCCGGAACTATCGGTATCGGTAGTATTGCAGGGGTTGCAATATCAATTTCAATAGGTGGGCCGGGTGCTGCATTTTGGATATTTTTTGGGGCAGTATTGGGCATGTCAATCAAGTTTGTTGAAGCAGCTCTCGCAGTCAAATATAGAAGATTTAATCTTGACGGATCTGTATCAGGCGGGCCAATGCATTATATTGCTCACGGATTAACCAGAAAAAAAATGCGTTGGTTAGGACAACCTCTATCCGTGATTTTTGCTATTTTATGTATAGGCGGCGGTATCACGGGCGGAAATATGATTCAAATTAATCAAACCGCGCATCAAATTATATTCATAACAGGCGGTGAAAACAGTATTTTTCACGGATGTGCTTGGATACTTGGTTTAATTGCCGCTATTCTTATCGGTATGGTAATTGTTGGCGGGATTAAAAGTATTGCAAAAGTTACAACAATATTAACACCTACAATGTGTGTTTTATACATTATTTCAGGCTTAATAGTAATTTGTGCAAACTTTACACATATTCCAAGTGCTATTGCTTTAATTGTAAGCGAAGCATTCCACCCGACTGCCGTTGCAGGCGGAGTATTCGGTACAATTATTATCGGTTTAAGACGCTCTGTTCAATCAAATGAAGCAGGAACAGGTGCCGCTGCGATTGTATACGCAACCGCACAAACAAAAGAACATATTTCACAAGGGTTTGTTGCTCTGTTGGAAACCTTCTTAACAGGTATTCTTTGTTTGTTCACATCATTTGCAATTGTTTTATCAGGAATTTTATCCACATCTTGTATCGGAAAAATTTCAGGCATTGAACTTGCATCAAATGCCTTCCAATCAGTAATACCGTTCTTCCCTGTGATACTCTCAATTATTGCGGTCTTATTTGCAATGTCTACCTTGATATCTTGGGCTTATTACGGACAAAAAGCATGGACATTCCTGCTTGGTGAAGGCAAAAAACGTGTCTTGATGTTCAACCTTATTTATTGCTTGTTCATAGTAATCGGTTCTGCGATGAATGTAAAATCAATTATTGATATTACGGATGCAATGATGATTGCTATGTGTGTGCCAAATATCATTGTTTTATATATCCTTGCACCTGAAATCAAAAGAGATTTGAAGGCATATTGCGAAAAATACAATATTAAAATCGGGAAATTAAAAGTGTAATTTACCTTTTGTAATATTCCTTTATGAAACAATTTTTTCATGTACAATTGAGTTATGATTAAGCGCTTAAAAAATAAGGTGATTGTTTCATGCCAGGCAATGCCGGCTGAGCCTTTATACAAAGAGGAATGTATGACTGCGATGATGAAATCTGTTGTCAATGGCGGTGCTCAGGGTTTGCGTGTTGCAGGCGTAAGGGATGTAAAAATTGCAAAATCACTTTTTGAAATTCCTGTTATCGGGCTTACAAAACCTGATGTTATTCCTAAAAACTGGAAGGAAATAGTATACATTACACCGACATTGAAGGATGTAGTTGACTTGATTCAAGCAGGTGCAGATATCGTTGCATTTGACGGGACACAACGTCCAAGGCCAAAATGTACACTTGAAGAAATAATAAAATACATAAAAATCAACCGTAGAAAGTCTATGGCTGATATTTCCACGCTTGAAGAAGGAATAAAATGCGCAGAACTCGGAGCGGATATTCTATCTACGACACTTTCAGGATATACAACTCAATCTCCGATAGAAACCGATGGCCCTGATTTCAAACTGCTTGAAGCTCTTGTAAAAGAAACAGATAAACCCGTAGTTCTTGAAGGACGGATTTGGGAACCTGAACAAATCAACAGAGCTTTTGAATTGGGTGCACATGCCGTTGTAATAGGTTCGGCAATAACAAGACCGCAACTAATTACAAAGCGTTTTATTAATGGCGTTGAAGGGAAATACAGAGTTTAAATATGGACGAAGAAATTATACAAACAGAAGAATATATAGAAGATGATGACGAAGAATTGAAGATTTATCCGAGATTCTCTACCGATGAACACGGAAATCCTATTCGTGATGCACGTTATTATCCGTTTATAAGCAGGGTAATTTCTTCTGCTAACAAAGCAATCGCAGCTGATTATAAGTACAGTCATTTTGAATAAAGGAAACACATATGAAAAAGGCTCTGACAATTGATATTGGCGGTACAAAAATTTATTATACCGTTGTTAATGAAAAAGGTAATATTATTTCCGAGATTGATAAATTTGCTACTCCAAAGGATTTGGATAGTATAAAAGAAATTATATCGGGTGCGGTCAAAAAATATGAGAATACAGTTCACACGATAGGAATATCAACTGCAGGTGCAGTAAATAATGAAAATACGGGAGTTCTGGGTTCGACGGGAAACCTTGTAGAAAATTATCCCGAACTTGATTTTCAAAAAATAAGCCGTTTACCTGTATTTGTAGAAAATGATGCTAATTGTGCGGCTTGGGCTGAACATGAAATAGGTGCATCAAAAGGTTGCAAAACATCCGTTATGCTGACACTTGGTACAGGAGTCGGCGGCGGGATTATTATTGACCACAAGCTTTTTAAAGGTAAATCAGGTGCCGCAGGTGAAATGCACTTCAAAATGTATCCTGACAAACGCAGAAAATGTACTTGCGGTTCTTATGACTGTTTTGAGGCATACGCATCAGGTACGGGACTTAAAATTACCGCAGAAGAAATGACGGGAAATCCTGATGTTACAACGTATGACGTTATTGAAGGTGTTAATAAAAACGACCCGCTAATGAAGGATGTATTGTCCGTATGGCAAGGTCATATTACCGCAGGAATTATCGGTTTGGCTAATTTATTTGACCCTGATTGTGTTGTATTATCGGGTTCTATGGCTCAGTTTGTTGATACTCAAGCCATAGAACAAGAGGTAAATCAAGAAATTGTTACAACACCAACCTCCGTAAGACTTGCAACCGCCGGAAATTATTCAGGTATGATAGGTGCAGGACTTCTTGCGATAAGAGCATTAGGATATTAATATGGGCAAAGCTAAAAAACGAAGTCTTGCATTAGGTATATACAATAAGCTTTCAAATATTACAAGAGAAGAAGCTATTGAAAAAACGGTAAAAAATATTGAATCAAAACAGGAAGCAATCGAACTGATAACGCTTTTTGGTATTACGGCAGAAGAACTGCTTGAAGCGGGTGCATCGTACGAAGATGTTGTATCATTCGGGGGAATGATTAAATGATAAAATCGCTTATACTTATCTCACGTGCGTACGCTCTGCCAATGTCATTTTTTTCGTGGCTTGCCGCTTTTGCGTACGGAGTTTCTAAATCAGGAAATATTATATACGGGCTGATTGCGTTTGTAGGAATAGCCCTTGTTCATCTCGGTATGAACATGTTTGATGATTATATTGATTACAAAAACTTGAAAAAAACTGACGAAAACGGGAAAAAAATTCTTATTAACGCACAAAAAGGCAAGTGTGAATTCCTCCTCAACGGTAAAATTACGGAAATTCAATTATTATTTCTTACTTTAGTTTGTTTCTTTTGGGCATTTTTAATAGGAATATTTTTTGTTATAAAAACAGGGTTCCCTGTTCTTATAATAATGGGTTTGACAGCTTTATTCGGGTTGATTTATCCTATTGCGGGAAAATTCAGATTGTGTGAGATTTTACTTGGATTAATATACGGACCTTTATTATTCTTAGGGGTTGATTATGTTATGACGGGTTTGGTCGGTTGGAATGTATTACTAATATGTGTTCCTACAATGATAATGACACTCAATCTTTTATATACCGATACGATGCTTGATTATGAATTAGATAAATCAGAAGGTAAAAAAACTGTTGCAAATTTGTTTGATTTTCAAAATACAGGGCTTTTTGTCCAAAAAATCCTTCTTATATTCGGTTATCTGTCAATCATCCCGATTTTTATCAAAACCGAAAATGTTTGGTTATTTCTTACATACATAACAATACCTTTTGCATTAAATCTCATAAATTCTATGAAATTATTTATACAAGACAAAACAACTCTTCCGAAACGTACGATATTAGACGGTTTGATGGAAAATTGGGATACAATTTTAGAGGAAGGTTCTGCTGGATTTATGATGAGAATGTACCAAGCAAGAAATCTTATGGTATACTTTTCTATAGTATATGCAGGAGCTTTAATTCTAACAAATTAGGGAAAAATATGTCAGTTAAAAATGAAACAGGTAAAAGTAGAATAATAGATATCACTACCTCAATGAACAACGGGTATATATACGACATGCCTGTTGCTCGTCATACCTTGAAAAGTTACACAACATTTATCAAAAATACTCTTGTGTTGAATATATCTGATAATAAAATACATTAATCGTCCAGTGAATCTCTTATAATTTTTGTTTTGACATCATGCAATTTCTTTTTTAAAAATTCATCTTTCTCCACTTTTTCTAATTTATTTAAAACCTCAATTTTATCTCCAAAAGAATATTCTTCTTCTTTAACAAATTTTACTTTGTGTAATAATCTATCATTTATGTGATAATTATTTTTTTCAATTAATTTATCAGCTTCAGGCATCATTTTATCTTTTGGTAAAAGATGCATATAACTTGCAAGATGTTCTTCCACTTCAGGTAAAACATGTTTTTCTGCAATTCTATAGTATTCTTCAATTTTGTTAGAATTTATTTCACCCTTTGGCACATCTAAATCATCAATTTTAAGTTTATCCAGACGTTCTCTTGATAAAAGCGGTATTTCATTCATCAAAACAGTTTGTGTCGTAGGATTTTTGCGTTTCATTAACACTTCAAAATATTTTTTTGCAGAATCCTCAGGTAAATATTTTAAAGCATACGCAATACCCTGATCGGCAAAAGGGTTATGAAATTTTAAACATTCCTCAACATATTGTTCCTTATTAGGCATATGTTTAATACATATAGCTAATCCTGCTTGTTTCTGAGATTTATCAAGAGAACTGTGTTGATTTAAAATTCTGTACCATTCTTGAGCTCGATATTTCATAGGAACCTGTTTTATATGTTTTAGAACATATTGTGCAGTTTTACTTTCATTCTTAACTCTATTAACTACCCTTACTCCTCCAGGATCTATACTATAACCGTGAAGTTTATTATGTCCTGTATCAGCCTTTACTTCATCAGTTAATTTTAAACCTTCATCATATTCGTTAATTATAGTCTTAGGATGCGGAACTTTTTTATCAATATACTTGTCTAGAAAATAACCATTTTCAATATCTCCAAAATAAAATTTACCTCTTTGAGTGTTCATACCATATTTTGCTTTCCAATTTGTTAAAATGTTAATTTCAGCATCAACACCATGACTTTTATATTTATGCCATTCCGGAGTTCTATCTACCACATGGAAAACTTTTAGACATAATTCTTCTTGTGTTCGAGGATCTTTGACTCCTTCAAGTTTAAAAGCCTTTTTATACTCCCCTGCTCCAAGGAATTTTATATCAAATTTATCATCTTTTTTCAAAACACCCAATTTTACAAACATATTCTTTAACGAATCAACTACAGATTGAGGACGCTTATTTATATATTCATCCTGAGGGGATCTTATTGAAGGCTTAAACTTTCTTATAACATTTGCAACATTATCAAAGGTTTTATATATTTCTCTTATATTTTGTCCCTTATTCTCTTTTGGTAACATATAAAAAAGTACCGGAGGTAATTCACCTGCATAAGTATTCTTAGGTTTTGTTCTATCTAATAATTCGCAAACATCCTTTTTTCCGTCAATAAAAATATGATGTTTCATTTTTTTTGTAATACCTGTAAATTTCGTATTATCTGAACTATTTGCATATTGATTAATTAACATGATTTTCCTCTTTTTATTATTACTCCATCTGTCAATTACTAAAAACCGTAAAAATATTTTTTGCGCAAATTATAATTAGTAATTTTTACAAGTTTGGTTTAGAATAAAATAGAGAGGATTTATAGGAACACTAGGTTATGAAATATTCAAAATATTCGGCAGTAATTGTAGGTAGCGGAGTTTCGGGTCTTTTTTGCGCATTAAAACTGACTCAGATAATGAATCTTCCTGACGGACTCCTTGTTATTACAAAATCAAATTTTGGTGAAAGTAATTCAAGATACGCTCAGGGCGGAATTGTTGCAGTTATGAAATCTAATACCGATGATTCAGCCGAATTACACACAAAAGACACACTCAAAGCAGGAGCAGGACTTAGCGATGAAGCAGCGGTAAAATTTATTTCGGAAAACTCGGACGAGGTTATTAATGATTTAATTAATTTTGGTGTTGAATTTGATAAAGACGAAAACGGCAATCTGACATACACGCTTGAAGCGGCACATAGTGTTCGCAGAATTCTCCATGCCGGAGGCGATGCAACGGGCAGCGTTATAGAAAAAACTCTGTGCCGACGTGCCAAAGAAAACCCGAATATTGATATTATGGAAGATTCTATTGTTACGGAGCTTCTGATAAATACAGATAGCGAATGTAAGGGTGTAATTACATACAATTCATTGACAAACGAATATCAAACGATTTATTCCTCTGCAATAATACTTGCAACAGGAGGAATAGGACAGATTTATAAATACACGACAAATCCGGGAGTTGCAACAGGTGACGGATTAGCGCTTGCATATAAAGCAGGAGCTATTCTTCAGGATATGGAGTTTGTTCAATTCCACCCTACGGCGTTGTGTATCCCGAATGTTAAAAAGAGATTTTTAATATCCGAATCAGTCAGAGGTGAAGGAGCAAAACTCATAGACAAAGACGGAGTTCAGTTTATGAGTGATTATCACGAACTCAAAGAGCTTGCACCGCGTGATATAGTAACAAGAGCCATCTATGACAGAATGCACAAGGACAATTCCGAATGCGTTTATCTTGATGCAACGGGAATTCCTGCGGAAAAGCTTGCAAAACGTTTCCCGACAATATCAAAAATTTGTAAGAAATATGATATTGATATAGCTTCTAAACCGATACCGGTTGCACCTGCGGCACACTATATGATGGGCGGAATAAAAACCAATCTTGAAGGACGTACTTCTATCCGAGGATTGTACGCAATTGGTGAATGCGCATCAACGGGACTTCACGGTGCAAACAGGCTTGCAAGTAATTCGCTTTTGGAATGCGTTGTTTCAGCACACGAACTTGCAAATTATCTGTCGTTTATGAACCTTGTCCCGCCAAGCAAAATTGATGAAAATATAAAACGGGTTATTGACAGTTATTCTGCACCTATTAGTGAAGAAGACTATGATATAGAGTCAATGAAATCAGAACTTCAAGATATTATGTGGGAATATGCAGGCATACTTAGAACGGAAGAATCACTTCTGAGAGGGTTGGATTTGATATTTAACCTGAAAAATCGTTTCGGAAGAAAAACAAGATGCCTGAATAGGGATGAGTATGAGTTCAGAAATATGCTCACGGTGTCACAAATGATAATCAAGCTTGCACTAAGACGTCAAGAATCACGGGGGGCTCATTACAGAGTGGATTATCAATTCACTTATGACAAAGGTTTGCATAATTGTATAGTACGAGGACAAGGAGAACCAAGTTTTGCTTAACAGATTTTTAATAGAAGAACACGTAAAACAAGCATTAGCAGAAGATATAGGATTTGAAGATATAACAACCGATAATCTTGTAAAAGAAGAGGATACTCTCGAATGTGTGTTAAACTCCCGTACCGACGGTGTGTTTTGCGGACGTGACGTGTTCCAAACCGTGTTTGAAGTTTTGGATAAAAATATTGAGATAAAATTCTTTTTTAAAGACGGTGATGAAATCAAAAAAGGCGATAAACTTGCAGAAATAAAAGGTTCGGCAAGAGCCGTATTGACAGGTGAAAGAACCGCATTAAACTATGTTCAGAGAATGTCGGGTATCGCAACCGAAACAAGAGAATATCAAAAAGCCATTGAAGGATACAAAGCAAATATTGTTGATACAAGAAAAACCACTCCTTGTTTTAGAATCTTTGAAAAATATTCGGTAAAAGTAGGATGCGGGCATGTTCACAGATTCAATCTTGCAGACTGTGCAATGATAAAAGATAACCATGTCAAATTTGCAGGTTCATTAAGTAATGCAATAAATATTCTTAAAAAATCAATTTCTCACGCACACAAGATTGAAGTTGAATGTGATACACTCGCACAAGTGGACGAGGCTCTTAATTGCGGTGCGGATATTATCATGCTCGACAATATGACGATTGACGAGATGAAAACAGCAGTACAAAAAATAAACGGAGCAGCAATTGTCGAAGCGAGCGGGAATGTTAATCTTGATACCTTAAAAGATATTGCATCAACAGGAGTTGATATAATATCATCAAGCGCTATTGTTGCAAAAGCACCGACATTAGACTTAGGTCTTGATTAAGCAGACGCGTTTAAATTCCTTTGTGAATTATACGCACTTTTTTCTTCGTTGTGCTTAGTTCCTTCGTAGGTTTCTACATTGGACTTCCTTTTTGCGGAAGGTACTTCGCTTGCATATTTATTATAAATATTTTTATCATTCTTACTTGCTTCTGCACTCCTCATCGCACTAAACAGAGCGAATGCTTTTGCCGGTTTATCCTTTTCTGCCGCAGCTTTTAAGGCTGATACCGCAGAAGCTATTTGTTGTTTTTCACTATCTGTTATACCGTCTGATTTCATTTTTTCGGCTTTCGCATACAGAGCTTTTGAAATCTTATCAAAGTTACTACTAATTAGTGATTTCCACATTCCACCGCTATTAAAGTTGGAATTTGTAATATATGTACCCAAAACATCCAAAACATTATCAGCAGTTAATCCGGAAGTATCTACTTTATAATCACCATCAGTACTACCGGCTATTTTATTCGCCCAAGCATCAGAAATTGTTTTTGCTTTTGTTTGTTTGTCATCGTACTCTTTGTGATGTATATCTTTCACGACTTCATACAAAGTATCGGTATCAAAATCGTTCATTAGTTTTTTCAGTTCCGTTAAACCTTTTTTATAATCACCTTTCATGTCAATGATTATTTTATTTATTTTTTCATCATAAGATGTTTCTGTCTTCTCTCCGTATGCTTTTATTAACGCAACTGTATTATTAAACTTGCCTTTGTCTGATGTGTCTTTGTAATTTATAACTGAGCCTCCGACAACAACACTGCTCCCAGGAGTATATGACCCACCTGACGTAGCGCTCAAGGCATTCATATTACTGATAAGTTTATCAAAATCAGATAATATACCATATGGATTTGAGCCATCTATTTTATATTTAAACAAACCATTATTATACGCATCTATAATAGGATGTGTATCATTTATGGAACTCATATATGCTGCATTATTATATATTGATAATCCCAGACCATAACTCCCGAGAGCACCATCTGACCATACCGTTGGATCTGTCCATGCTGCATGCATTAGTGTTCCAAATTGAGCAGGAGTACTTTCAATTCCCAATTGAGCATCCGACCAATTAAGAGGTTTTCTGCCCGGATCGCTATAATATAAATTCATAGAATCCAATGCCGTTTGCATATTTTCCCACCTCAGCATAGATTCACCAGTACCAGGCACCGCTGTAAAAGCAGCGTTCATATATGCGCCAAATGTATCGTAACTACCCATTTTTGTATTCCTCTTTAATTCCCGTACCATGATAAAGTTTTTTTCTTTTCAAAAATTGACTTTTATAAGATGAATTGTAAAGAAATCTTTACAATTCATCTTATAATGTATTAATAAGATACAAATTTTACACCTTTTATTTGCATAATAAGGAGTTGTTATAATACTAAAATAGATAAATTAGTTTATTAAAAATTATCTTGACAGACTTTATTAATAAAAGCTTTATTATAATTTGCCATAGCTTCTGCACCTATACCTGCAAGCTTTTTGTTTTCTTTCTTTTTGGTTTGGATATTTTCTTGCTCTGCTGTTGAAATTGTTAAAAATTTATTTGCGGATACAGTGCTTTCTTGTTTTGTTTTCTCGGCTTCAATTCGATGGAGTTTTGCCCTATCCGTTGTTTTATCTCCTGTAGGAGCTTCTCCGTATGCAATAAGTTTAGCGGCAATTTCTTTCTCCTCTGTATCAATATAAGGAGTGGAAAAAGCAAACGTGTATGTTGATTGAATGTTTCCGATAGTCATATTCAATATGACGGATTTTTTACAAAAAACTTAATAGTTTGTTAAGAAATTTTTACACAAATATTCTATAAAGAATTATACCCGCTGAGATACTCAGGTTCAAGGATTCAACATTCTCTTTCATTTCTATTGTTATATTTTGTGTTGCAAATTCCTTTAATTCGTCAGACAAACCGTCCGCCTCCGAGCCAAACATAATGACTTTTGGTTTGTCTGTGAATTTTATTTGTGACAGGTATTCACTATTTTTAGATTTTGGCAGTGTGCCGAATCGTTCGTAATCTGCAAAATATTTTTTTAGTTGTTCTATTCCCTGCATTTGTACAATATTTGTTTTCCACAAGTTTCCGACAGCAGAGCGAACAACTTTAGGGTTATACAAATCAACAGTTTCTCCGTACAAAACAATGCTGTCAACACCGAATGCGGAAGAAGTTCTGATTATTGTCCCCAGATTGCCTAAATCCCGTATATTTTCCAAAAGTACAACTTTATTACCCAAATTATCAAAACTGTTTTTCGGTTGTACCGCAACCGCAATAATTTCAGGCGGAGTCGCGGTTGTTGAAAGCTTTTTCAAGACAGTTTCGTTTGTTTCTATTATTTCGCAGTTCAAAAAAAGATACTTCCCCTTTTTACTTTTTTCAACAAACGCCCGTTCTATTGTTATTCCCGAAAGATAAGCCTCCTCTATCGGCTTGAAGCCTTCCAGCAGAAAAAGATTTTTCCTGTATTTTTTTTGTTGAAGTTTTACGGTTTCTTTTACCAGATTATTATTTACACTCGTGATTTCCATTTACACAACCTCAAAGTTTTTCAATATTTCTTTTTCTTCTTCCGATAACAACGACGTATCAATCAATTTTTGTTCAAAACACATTTTTGCAAACGAAATAATTTCACCGTTTTGTAAATGACATGTGTTTTCAAGCCTTATCCCAAACTCTTTTTCGTTATATAATCCCGGTTCTATCGTGAAACACATGTTTTCTTTTATCGTTGTTTTGGCAATTTCATTTTTGCTCAGATTAGGCGGAGCTTCATGGACACATATTCCCACCCCGTGTCCCAGTCCATGTGAGAATGAGAATTCGGATATAGGATTCTCGTCAAATATGCAATGCGCAAGTTTATCAATCTCAAATCCTGTTGTTTTAGGTGTAATTTGATAATTATAACAGTTTAAAAACACCTTCAAAACCGTTGTATAAACTTGTTTTTGCAATTTAGACGGTTCTCCTTTGACAAAAACTCTTGTAATATCTGTTGCCAAACCGCCGTCATAGTAAGCTCCGCAGTCAATTAAAACCAAATCTCCGTCTTTTAAGATTTTCTGTTTATCTGACTTGTTGTAATGTGCAAGTGCGGAATTTTCGTTAATCGCAACAATCGATTGAAAACTCAAAGATTTTGCACCATATTTTTTAAAATTCTTTTCTAATTCTTGTGCAATATCGTATTCGGAAAGGTTATCGGTTTGATAAATCCAATCTCTTGTAGCACGTAAAGCCTTGTCCGTCATATCAAAACAGTATTCCATATGTTTAATTTCCTGATTTGTTTTGATAGATTTCATTAAACGAACGGGTGATTTTATCGGAACGGGATTCTTTATCAAGGAATAATCTTTTGCGTTGGTTGAAGATTTATCAACCCTCAACTGGGCATCTATTTGCTTGATGGAATCTTCAAACTCACTCAGCGGTTTTGTATTCTCTCCTTTGTAATCCGTGAATAATACAACATCACCGTTTGTTATTAATAGTTTCCCGTCAACTTTTGTTGAATAATCGAACGAAAAACTTCTGATGTTGCACAGATAAGAGATTTCTTCTGATTTTGTAATAAGAATATTATCTCCGATATCTTTTAATTTATCCGTGAACGGTGCTGTTTCAAATTCTCCGGCACGACATTTTTCATCTGTTGTACAAGGTTTAATGCTGACATTTATAACCTTTAACAAAGCCTGTAAATACTCGTATCTTGCCTGTGATATTTTTGATAAATCAATTCCCAGAGTCGAATTCGGTTTTATGCTTGCACAAATTTCATCGTCTTTTTTTTGTCCGAGTTGAAGTTTTATAACCTCAACTTTTGACAAATCGACTTCTTTATCTGCTTGTATATGGAATCTTGAATCCACAAACAGTTTGATTTTTCCGTCAGGACAGATGAGAGCATCACCGACATCTCCCGTAAATCCTGTTAACTTATGTACGGAATTTTCTTCAAGCGGAACATATTCCAACAAGTACTTATTAGTGGAGTTGACCAGTAAATAGTCAACTCCTAATTTTTTTAAATCATAATTTTGCATTAGTCTTTAATATCTGTTAATTTTATCAAATGCCATCCGAATTGTGTTTCAACAGGTGCGGATACTTCGCCTTTTTTAAGTGCAAAAGCAGCTTCTTCAAAAGGTTTAACCATCATGCCTTTCCCAAAGTAGTTCAAGTCCCCGCCATCACGTTTTGATGGACATAAAGAGTGTTCTTGTGCAAGTTCTGCAAAATCTGCACCGTTTTGAATTTCTTCATAAAGTTTTTGTGCTTCTTCTTCTGTTTTAACCAAAATATGGCTTGCTCTAATTCTCATAATACGTTACTCCAAATAATGTGTACCAAATAATTATAGCATACACTATGAATTAGAGAAAATATTAGGGTAAATAAAGGCGAGGGCTCAAACAAATTTCTCCCCACGGAGATGGGAATTACCCAATAAACACAACTATTCATGTCATGCTGAACTTTACA